>JAVEEB010000272.1 GCA_030840665.1 Frankiaceae bacterium
CTCGGCGATGCAGGAAGACCACGTGTCGATGGGCTGGTCCGCCGCCCGCAAGTTGCGCCGGTCGGTCGACGGGCTCACGCGGGTGCTCGCGATCGAGCTGCTCACGGCGGCGCGCGGGATCGAGTTGCGCGCGCCGATCCTCCCCTCGCCCGCCACGGGGGCTGTCATCGCGGCCCTGCGCGAGACGACACACGGCCCCGGCCCCGACCGCGTGCTGTCGCCGGAGATCGAAGCCGCCGTGCAGTTCGTCTCGGCGGGCCGGGTGCGCGCCGCCGTCGAGCCCATCGTCGGACCGCTGGCCCCGTAGTAGCAGGCAGAGGACAAGGAGCGCGACATGGAAGGTGCCCGCCCCGTCCGGGCCGCCCGCGGCACGGCGCTCACGGCGCAGTCGTGGCAAACAGAAGCCCCGCTTCGGATGTTGATGAACAACCTCGACCCTGAGAACGCGGAGCGGCCGGACGACCTCGTCGTCTACGGCGGCACCGGTCGTGCGGCCAGGGATTGGCGTTCGTACGACGCGATCGTCCGCACCCTCACCTCGCTGAAGGCCGACGAGACGTTGCTCGTGCAGTCCGGGCGCCCCGTCGGCGTGATGCAGACGCACGAGTGGGCGCCGCGCGTGCTCATCGCCAACTCGAACCTGGTGGGCGACTGGGCGACGTGGCCCGAGTTCCGCCGGCTGGAGAACCTCGGGCTCACCATGTACGGCCAGATGACGGCCGGCTCGTGGATCTACATCGGCACGCAGGGCATCCTGCAGGGCACGTACGAAACGTTCGCCGCCGTGGCGGCCAAGCGGTTCAACGGCACTCTGGCCGGGACGCTGACGTTGACCGGTGGGTGCGGCGGCATGGGCGGCGCGCAGCCCCTCGCGGTGACGCTCAACGGCGGCGTCTGCCTGATCGTCGACGTGGATGAGGCCCACCTCCGTCGCCGGGTCGAACACCGCTACCTCGACGAGCTGGCCGACGATCTCGATGACGCGATTTCCCGTTGCCTGGCGGCAAAAACGGCGGGTCGAGCCTTGTCGGTGGGCGTTGTCGGCAACTGCGCGGCGGTCTTCCCGGAGCTGCTCCGGCGCGGGGTGGCCATCGACGTCGTGACCGATCAGACGAGCGCGCACGACCCGTTGTCGTACGTCCCCGACGATGTGGAGCTCGCCGACTGGCCGGAGCTGGCACGCACCAAGCCGGAGGAGGCCACGGATCGCGCGCGGGCAGCGATGGCCCGACACGTCGAGGCGATGGTCGGCTTCCTGGATGCAGGCGCCGAGGTGTTCGACTACGGCAACTCGATCCGTGACGAGGCTCGTCAAGGTGGTTTTGCGCGCGCGTTCGATTTCCCGGGTTTCGTGCCGGCGTACATCAGGCCGCTGTTCTGTGAAGGCAAGGGGCCGTTCCGGTGGGTGGCGCTGTCCGGTGATCCCAACGACATCTACGCCACGGACCAGGCGGTGCTCGACCTGTTCCCGGACAACGACCACCTGCAGCGCTGGATGCGCGCGGCCCGCGACCGCGTGTCGTTCCAGGGTTTGCCCGCGCGCATCTGTTGGCTGGGATACGGCGAGCGCGACAAGGCGGGGGAGCGGTTCAACGACATGGTGGCCTCGGGTGCGGTGTCGGCGCCGATCGTCATCGGCCGGGACCACCTCGACTGCGGGTCGGTGGCGTCCCCGTACCGGGAGACCGAATCGATGCTCGACGGGTCCGACGCGATCGCCGACTGGCCGCTGCTCAACGCGATGGTCAACGTCGCCTCGGGGGCCACGTGGGTATCGATCCACCATGGCGGCGGCGTCGGGATCGGCCGGTCGATCCATGCCGGGCAGGTCACGGTCGCGGACGGCACCGCCCTCGCGGGCCGGAAAATCCAGCGGGTGTTGACGAATGACCCCGGCATGGGCGTCATCCGGCACGTCGACGCCGGCTACGACGACGCGGTGGCCGTCGCCAAGCAGCGCGGCGTTTCCATCCCCATGCGGGACGAACCGTGACCGACGACCTCGAGCGCCGCTTCGACGACCTGTGGTCGTCGTTGCGGACGATCGGGTTGTCCGCTGAGTCGGGTGGTTACCGCCGCTTCGCGTGGACGGCCGTCGACGACCAGTTGCGCCGGTGGTTCCGCGAACAGGCGCTGTCGCGCGACCTGTCGTACAAGGTGGATCGCAACGGCAACCAATGGGCGTGGCTGGGGGTGCCCGGCGAGGGCGGGATCGTCACCGGCAGTCACCTGGACAGCGTTCCGGACGGGGGCGCGTACGACGGCCCGCTCGGCATCGTCTCCGCCTTCCTGGCGGTCGACGAGCTGCGCGCGCGCGACCGCCCCGTGACGAGACCGGTCGCCATCGTGAACTTCGCGGACGAGGAGGGCGCGCGATTCGGGGTCGCCTGCGTCGGCAGCCGGCTGCTGACCGGCGTGCTGGCCCCACACGCGGCGCGTGCCCTGACTGATGGTCAGGGCGTGACGCTCGAAGAGGCGATGACGAGCGCCGGGGTCGACATCGCGTCGCTCGGTCGCGACGACCCGCTGCTCGGGCACATCGGTGCCTTCGTGGAGCTGCACATCGAACAAGGCCGCGCGCTGGACGACGTCGATGCGCCGGTCGGGGTGGCCACGGGCATCTGGCCGCACGGGCGGTGGCTGTTCGCTTTCACCGGCGAGGCGAATCATGCCGGTACGACGCGTCTTGCCGACCGCCGCGACCCCATGCTGCCGTTCGCCCTCACGGTCCTGTCGGCGCGTTCGCGCTCCGCCATGGCGGGGGCCTTGGCGACCTTCGGACGTGTGCGCGTCGTGCCCAATGCGACCAATGGCATCGCGTCGCGCGTCGACGGCTGGCTCGATCTGCGCGCCTCTGACGAGGGGACGCTCGCGACCCTGGTCCAGGCGATCACCGACGACGCCGTCAGTGCGGCCGCGACCAACGGCGTGACTGCCACGGTGACCTGCGAATCGTCAACGCCTGCAGTTGTTTTCGACGAGGAGCTGGCAGCGCGCGTGCAGGCGGCCCTCGGTGGCGTCCCGGCACTCTCGACGGGAGCCGGGCACGACGCCGGCATCCTGTCGGCGCACGTGCCGGCCGCGATGCTGTTCGTCCGCAACCGGTCCGGCGTCAGCCACAGCCCCGCGGAACAGGCAGACCCCGCGGACCTCGTTGCGGGCGTCCGTGCGCTCGCGGCCGTGTTGGCGGAGCTCGCATGCCAGTGACGCGCTACTGGGCGGAGCACGCGTGGCTCGGGGGAGACGCCGTGACGGCGGGCGTGACGATCGAGGTCGCCGGCGACGTGATTGCTGCCGTGCGGGTGGCGGCCGCGGCGCCCCCGGACGCGGTCGTGCTGCGGGGCGTGACCGTGCCCGGCTTGGCCAACGCCCACTCGCACGCGTTCCATCGGGCATTGCGCGGCCGCACGCAATCCGCGGCCGGCACCTTCTGGAGTTGGCGCGAGCAGATGTATGCCGTCGCCGCCCGGCTCACGCCCGACTCGTACTACGCGTTGGCGCGGGCGACGTTCGCCGAGATGGCACTGTCGGGAGTCACGTGCGTGGGTGAGTTCCACTACGTACATCACGAGCCAAACGGCACCTTGTACGCCGAGCCGAACGCTATGGCGGATGCGGTTGTGCGCGCCGCGACCGACGCGGGCATCCGCATCACACTGCTGGACGCCTGCTACCTCACGGGCGGGATAGGTGCGGAGTTGAAAGGCCCGCAGATGCGCTTCGGCGACGGCACGGCCGAGGCCTGGGCAAAACGCGTTTCCGGGTTGGCAGACGCGTCGCAATCGGCGATGGCCCGCGTCGGTGCCGCCATTCATTCCGTACGCGCCGTGCCGCCGGACGAGCTGGACGATGTGGTCGCATGGGCGGCGGAAAACGAAGCCCCGTTGCATGTCCACGTGAGCGAGCAGCTGGCGGAGAACGACAACTGCCTCGCCGCCTACGGGTGCACGCCCACGCAATTGCTCGCGGACCATGGAGTGCTGGGTCCGCGGTCGACGGCCGTCCACGCCACCCACGTCACGAGTCGCGATGTCGCCCTGCTCGGCGGCAGCGGCACGACGATCTGCATGTGCCCCTCGACCGAGAGCGACCTCGCGGACGGCCTCGGCGACGCTGCCGCGCTCGCAGCCGCCGGCTCGCCGCTGTCGGTGGGCAGTGACAGCAATGCGTCGATCGATCTGTGGGCTGACATGCGCGGCGTGGAGTTCGGCGAGAGGTTGCGCTCGCAGCGCCGGGGCCATTGGACGGCAATGCAGCTACTGACCGCGGCGACCAGCGTCGGCCATGCGTCCTTGGGTTGGCCGGAAGCCGGCCGGCTCCAAGCGGGCGCGCCCGCAGATTTCGTGACCGTGCGCACCGACGGGGTTCGCCTCGCGGGCGCCGATCCGCTGCTCGAGGCCCTCGTGTTCGCCGGGGCAGCAGCTGACGTGTCGGAGGTCGTGGTCGCGGGCCGCCGGGTGGTCGTCGCGGGTCGGCACCAACTCGTGGACGACGTGCCCGCGGTTCTCGCGTCGTCGATCGCCGCGGTGACGACATGAGCGCCGAGGACGCGGTTCTGATCGACAACATCGGCGAGCTCGTCACCAACGACCCGACCCACGGCGACGGGCCGCACGGTGTCATCGCCGACGCCGCGCTCTTCGTACGCGATGGCATCGTTGCTTGGGCCGGGCGGCGCGCCGACATTCCGCAGGGTACGGACGGGGCGCGTGTCGACGCCGGCGGCGGCACGGTGCTGCCAGGGTTCGTCGATAGCCATGCCCACCTCGTCTTTGCCGGTGACCGGGCGCCGGAATTCGCAGCGCGCATGAGTGGGTCGCCGTACGCTGCCGGCGGGATCCGCACGACGGTGGCCGCGACGCGGTCGGCGCCCGACGACGTCCTGCGCGCCCGCCTCGGGGAGCTGGTCGCCGAGGCGCTGCGGTCGGGAACGACGACGATCGAGTGCAAGTCGGGGTACGGCCTGACGGTCGCGGACGAGGTGCGGAGCTTGCGGCTGGCCGCGGAAGTCACCGACGAGCTGACGTTCCTGGGTGCGCACGTCGTACCGGAGGAGTACTCCGGCCGCGCCGACGACTACGTCGCGCTGGTCGTCGGCGAGATGCTCGACGCGTGCGCGCCGTACGCGAAATGGATTGACGTCTTTTGTGACCGCGGTGCGTTCGATGGCGAGCAAGCGCGGGAGATCCTGCGGGCCGGCGTGGCACGCGGGTTGGTGCCGCGCGTGCACGCCAACCAGTTGCAAACGGGCGACGGGGTGCAGGTCGCGGTGGAGTTCGACGCGGCGTCCGCAGACCACGTCAGCCACCTCACCGGCAGTGACATCGAGGCGTTGGCGGCCAGCAGGACGGTCGCCACGCTGTTGCCGGGAGCGGAGTTCTCGACGCGCGCGGCGTATCCCGACGCGCGGCGCCTCCTGGACGCCGGCGTCACGGTGGCACTTGCGACGGACTGCAACCCTGGCTCGAGTTTTACAACCAGCATGCCGTTCTGCGTCGCGATTGCCGTGCGCGATATGGGCATGACGCCACGCGAGGCGGTGTGGTCCGCGACGGAGGGCGGGGCCAAGGCCCTCCGCCGGGAGGATGTGGGGCACCTGCGGGTGGGTGCGCGCGCGGACTTGCTACTTCTGGGGGCGCCGTCCGCCGTTCACCTGGCCTATCGCCCGGGGGTGGACCTCGTCAGCGGCGTCTGGCGCTCTGGGCAGCGGGTGCACGTGGGGTCCGCCCGGTGACCAGTCGCGGGTGTGCGTCTAGGCCCACAGCGCCTCGGGCTCCGCGATGAGCCCGCGTCGCGCGATGGCGGCAAGCTCGTTGGCGGGAACGGCGGGGCTCCACAGATAGCCCTGGGCAAACGCGCAGCCGAGCCGCCGGAGCGTGTCAGCCTGGCTGACCGTCTCAACGCCCTCCGCCACGACGTCGAGCCCGACGGTTCTGGCCAAGCTCGTGAGACTGGCGACGATCGCGAAGTCGTGCTTGTTCGTGTGCATGCCGGCGATGAAGGAACGGTCGATCTTGATGATGTCGATGGGGAAACGGCGCAGGTGCATGAGCGAGGAGTAGCCCGTGCCGAAATCGTCGAGAGCCAGCTTCACGCCAAGTGCCTTGAGTGCATGCAGGTGCCGCGATGTGGTCTCCGGGTTCTCGATGACCGACGTCTCCGTGACCTCGAGGACGAGCCGTTCGGCAGCAAGGCCGGAGCGGCTGAGTGCATTTCGCACCGTGTCGACGATGTTCGCGTCGACGAGCTGGCGCGAGGAGAGATTGACCGCCACGTGCAGCTCGGACGTGTCTTTGTGGCGGAGGCCGGCGATGTCAGCGCATGCGCGGTTGAGGATCAGGGCACCCAGCGCCGGCATGAGGCCGCTCTCTTCGGCCAGGGGAACCATGTGCTCCGGCGACACGATCCCGCGTCGCGGGTGCCGCCAGCGAAGCAGCGCCTCGACGCCGGCCATCCGTCCGTCGGTTCGCACGACGGGCTGGTAGTGAACGTCGAGCGCGTCGGTCTTGATGGCGTTCTGCAAGTCGCTGACCAGTTGGAGTCGCCCTTCGGTGGAGCCGCGCATCGACTGGTTGTGCACTTCGGTGCGGCCGCTGCCGCTCGCCTTGGCCCAGGTGAGCGCGCGCTCGGCAGACTGAAGGAGGTCGGGGAGCGCAACGTCGTCGGTGGTCGCGATGCCGATGCTCAAACTGACAGGGATCAGCCAGCCGCCGGCGTTGCACGGTTCGTCGAACGCGCGGCGAACACGTTCTGCCAATCGTCGAGCTTGATCCGCGTTCGTGTTGGGGCACACGATGACGAACTCGTCGTCGCCGAAGCGAGCGACGGAATACCGCGGCGGGCACAATTCCGTGAGCCTGTGGGCGACAGCCACGAGCAACGCGTCGCCCGTTGCGTAGCCGCGGTTGTCGTTGACGAGCTTGAAACGATCGACGTCGACGAAGAGCACCGCAAGTCCTGCGCCCATTGCGTCATGCCGGGATTCCGAGTGGGCGATCCGGTGGCTGAGACTCGCCCGGTTGGGCAGTCCGGTGAGCCGGTCGTACATCGACATCCGGAGCAACTCGTCTGCGTGTCCGCGTTCCGTGGCGGCCGCACCGGCTGCTGCATCGGGGTTCTGATTCGACTGCGAGGCCTCATCCTCGGACGCAGCCGTGTCGGGATGGGTGGAGTCGCTGTCGCTGTCGCTGGAGGGGCTGGGGGTAACGGCGCGTCGGGCGAGCGAGAGCACCAGGTCATTGCGCTGGCCGGCCAACGCCGCGGTCATGTGGACGCGAATGGTGTCACCGTTGGCGATGACGACGTCGGCGTTGCCCGACCAGGGTTCACCGTCGCCTGTCAGGAGAATGCTGGCCACGTCCGATTGGCTCAAGCCCCAGCGCGTGACGCTTGTGGCCTCCTGCCCCAGCATCTGCTCGGCGGTCCAACCGAAGAGGGTCGTCGCGCTGTCACTCCACACGAGAATTGTGCCCGACAGATCGGTGACGACGATCGAGACGCCGAGCGCGTCGAGGCCGACGAGGACGTTGGACAGGGACACCTCGATGGCGGCTGTTGAATTGGGGAGTGTGTGTAGAGACATCTGATGCTCCTCCATCCGCGATCCACGTGAGGCTTCCAGCGCTGGCCGATTTTGCGCGTCATTCTCTTGCGACTATCGGCCCTGCTGGTCTCCCTCGGTGTAGGCGAAATCTCCTGGTTTCTCATTCGTGCCGGCGTTGCCGCGCAGCACGGTGAGCAGTTCTTGTTGTGACCCGACGCCCAGCTTGCGATAGACCGAGGTCAGGTGATTGCGGACGGTGCTCTGACTCAGGAACATCCGTTCGGCCATCATGGGCACCCGCTCGCCGGCAAGGAGCCCGGTGACGATTTCGAGTTCACGGGTCGAAAGCCCTGCCATAGCGGGCACATTCGTGGCGGTCGGGGTGGCGGTCAGCCCCGAGAGCACGCCGCTCGCCGCTACTTCGCGGGCGATGCGCCGAATGTGACTTTCCAACTCCCAAGCGCGGTCGGCAACGTTCGGGGTGAGTCGATCCGCGACGGCGAACGAAAATGCGAAGCCGGCTTCTCTGCCTCCGGCGAGAGGCGTGACCAGGACGGTGCAGTGACGCGATTCGCCGTCGGCCGAACGCAGGACGAGCCGGGCGGTGGTGCCGCCGACGTCCCGCAACCCGTAGCCGATCGCGATGAGCAGACTCGGCCACTCTGTGGGCTGAACGAGGCTCGAGATCTCTTGTCCGAGGACGTCGGCCGCCTTGTAGCCGAGCAGCGGCTCGATACCGGCGCTGATCCTGTCGATCCGCCATTCGCCGTCGACGGTGCCCATTGCCACCAGCCCGAAGCTGTGCGGCCCGGCGGAGAAAGCGAGTGGCCCCGGGGACACGGGGAGCAGCACGCCCACTGCGGCTCGCCGCGGTGTCTCGTCGGTGCAGGCACTGATGCATGCGTCGACGACGAAGTCGGTCCCGTCCGGGCGGCGATACGTCCGGGCGTGCACGCGGTAGCTGTCGAGTTCGCCGGATGACAGCAGTGAAAGCCGCGCCCGGGCCGTGCTCTGGTCGGTGACGAAGTCCGTGACGTGGTGCTTCAACAGCTCGTCGCGGTGCGAGCCCAGCAGTGATGCGATCGAGTCGCTGACCTCGATGATGCGACCGGTCGGCAACCCCAGCAGCCAGACCGGTAGGTGACTGCCCCGAACCAGGGCCCAGAGGTTGCTGTCATCGCCCGCAACACGCAAGTTGCGTGGTTCGGGCTGGGGGCGGGTCATGCCGGCGCCTGCCGTGAGGCAGCCGTGCCTGCTCTGCAGTGACTGTCCGGGCGGGGGTGTTCGGACAGTGCTGGGAGGGATCCGCGGCCCGTGGGCTGGTGTCGACGAGCGGCGCTGAGGTTCGCGTTCATGTCGCCGCTCCTTCCGGGGTTCTGGTTTGGTTGCTTTCGGGTGCAAGGCCAGCATGCCGCCGCCTGGCTGGGCGCGCCCCACGTGTTCACGTAGTTCCGTGAGGCGCCAGTTGTGGATCATCCGGGTTCGACTCGGGTGGCTCGGGATACTGCGGAGGGTTAGCCTGGGCGTGACATTGCACTGGCCACAACAGGCAGGGAACGATGGCCGACACTCCCGACGGCGCGAACGGCAGCGGGTCAACCGTTCGCGCGCTTATCGACCGCGCGCACGACGCCGGCGCGGATGTCGACCACGTGCGGGACGACATCCTGGGCTCGTGGCAAAGGAGCGCCGTCGCGGGTCTCACGCCGGAGATCTTCGAGGTTCCTTTCGACGCGGATGTCGACGACGGCGGCCGTTTGGCGTGGGTGTCCGGGGCGGTTCTCGATCGCGTGGGCGCCGACCTGCGGGACACCCATGTCGGACTGGTGCTGACCGATGCCCGAGGGTTGGTCGTCGCACGCCGGGCGGCGGACCGCACGACGCGCGCTCTGTTCGACGAGATTCAACTGGCCCCCGGCTTCTCTTATGGCGAAGGTCAGATCGGGACGAACGCGATCGGCACCGCGCTTTCACGGCGAGCGCCGACCGTCGTCCAGGCCGAGGAACACTTCGCGAACGCCTTGACCAGGATGGCCTGTGCTGCGGCCACGGTCACCGACCCGGCGACGGGTCGCGTGCTCGGGGTCATCGACCTCTCCTGTGCCGTTGACGACTCGACCCCGTTGATGCTGCCGCTGGCGAAGCGCACCGCGTGGGAAGTCGAGCAGTGGCTTCTCGGCGAGTCCGCGGCGAGCGAACCCCTCCTGCGGGCGCAATTCTTCAAGGCACGCAGGGGAACCAGGGGTCCACTGGTCGCCGTGAGCGAGCGGGCGCTGCTGCTCAATTCCGCCGCGAGCAACCTCATCGAACCGGCGGATCATGGCCGTTTGTGGGACTGCGTCCTGCCGGTTCTCGACGGCAAGGGTGACACGTGTCTGTTCGCGCTCGGCAACGGCGACGTGGTGCCGTTCCGGTGTGAGCCGGTGTGCGAGGGCCCGCGCATCCTCGGTGGGCTGTTGCGCGCGGAGTCGGCGGGGAGTCAGGTCCCCTTGATCCAGCCCTCACGGGGAGAAGCGATCGCCGGCAACGTCGGCTGGCAGAGCCTCACTGACGCCGAACTGGCGGTGGCGGCGCATGTCAGTCGGGGCATGACGAATCGCGAAGTGGCGGCCCGCTTGTTCGTCTCTCCGCATACGGTCGACTTCCATCTGCGGCAGTTGTTCAGGAAGCTCGATGTGACGTCCCGGGTGGAGCTCACGCGCAGGGTGTTGGAGCAAGGCGACCGCTTCCCCAGCGCCATTTGATGCGGGTCGGGTGCCGCCGGGGGCTACCCGGAGCCGGCAGGCCGGGAGCTGGTCCTCGGTAGCTCTGCCCTGCCGACAATTTCGTCGCGCGTTGGATCGGCGCCACACCCGGACGCCATCCGGCGCCCCACCCCCGAGGCCATCGGGCGCCCCACCCCACGCCGGACGCCTGCCCCCATCGCCTGTCCCCCCGGCGGCCCACCATCGCCGGCCCCTCGACCGATTTGTCGGCAGGTCACCGGGAAGAGACCCCCAAGGCCCGAGGCGAGGTCGGGGCGAGCGCAAGCCCGCCCGGTCCGCCGCCCGTCGACCGATTTGTCGGCAGGGCAGAGTCACCGGGAAGGGGATCCCCAAGGCCCGAGGCGAAGATCAGCCCGAGCGCGCACTGTTCCGCGCAAAGGTTGAGCCCATGGCGCGCAACTTGGGAATTGACATGGCCTCCCGGAGCATTAACCTGAGTGACAGCGACTCAAGTTAGGCACCAAAACCACGTCAAGGAGTAACGATCATGGCCCGTGCGGTTGGAATTGACCTCGGTACGACGAACAGCGTCGTCAGCGTCCTCGAAGGCGGCGAGCCCACCGTCATTGCAAATGCCGAAGGCGCCCGGACCACCCCCTCGGTGGTCGCCTTCGCCAAGAACGGCGAAGTCCTCGTCGGTGAGGTCGCCAAGCGGCAGGCCGTCACCAACCCGGACCGCACGATCCGCTCGGTCAAGCGCCACATCGGCACGGACTGGCACGAGAAGATCGACGGCAAGGACTTCACGCCGCAGCAGATCAGCGCGTTCATCCTGCAGAAGCTCAAGCGCGACGCTGAGGCGTTCCTGGGCGACACCGTGACGGACGCCGTCATCACCGTGCCCGCGTACTTCAACGACGCCCAGCGCCAGGCCACCCAGGAGGCCGGCACGATCGCGGGCCTCAACGTCCTGCGCATCATCAACGAGCCCACCGCCGCCGCCCTCGCGTACGGCATGGACAAGGAGAACGACCAGACCATCCTCGTCTTCGACCTCGGTGGTGGCACGTTCGACGTGTCCCTGCTCGAGATCGGCGAGGGTGTCATCGAGGTCAAGGCCACCAGTGGTGACAACCACCTGGGCGGCGATGACTGGGACGAGCGCGTCATGAACTGGCTCGTCGAAGGCTTCCGTTCCGAGCACGGCGTCGACCTCGCCGCCGACAAGATGGCCATGCAGCGCCTGCGTGAAGCCGCGGAGAAGGCCAAGATCGAGCTCAGCCAGTCGACCGAGACCACGATCACCCTGCCGTACATCACCGCCACCGCGAATGGCCCCGTGCACCTCGAGCGCTCACTGAGCCGTTCCGAGTTCATGCGGCTCACCGCGGACCTGCTGGAGCGTTGCCGCAAGCCGTTCCTCAACGCGATCAAGGATGCCGGGATAAAGGTCGCCGACATTCACCACGTCGTCCTCGTCGGCGGCTCGACCCGTATGCCCGCCGTCGTCGACCTGGTGAAGGAACTGACCGGCGGCCGCGAACCCAACAAGGGCGTCAACCCGGACGAGGTCGTCGCCGTCGGCGCGAGCCTGCAGGCCGGCGTCCTCAAGGGCGAGGTCAAGGACGTCCTGCTTCTCGATGTCACCCCGCTCAGCCTGGGCATCGAGACGAAGGGCGGCATCTTCAACAAGATCATCGAGCGCAACACGACGATCCCGACGAAGCGCAGCCAGATCTACACGACGGCCGACGACAGCCAGCCGTCCGTGCAGATCCAGGTGTTCCAGGGCGAGCGCGACATCGCGGCCTACAACAAGAAGCTCGGCACGTTCGACCTGACCGGCATCGCGCCCGCCCCGCGCGGGGTGCCGCAGATCGAGGTCACGTTCGACATCGACGCCAACGGCATCGTGCACGTCCACGCCAAGGACCTCGGCACGGGCAAGGAGCAGTCGATGACCATCACCGGCGGCTCCGCGCTGCCGAAGGACGACATCGAGCGCATGATGCGCGAGGCCGAGGAGTACGCCGAGGAGGACCGCAAGCGCCGCGAGCAGGCCGAGATCCGCAACGGCGCGGAGCAGCTGGTCTACCAGACGGAGAAGTTCCTCACGGACAACGGCGACAAGATCTCCGCGGACGTGCGTGCCGAGGTCGACTCGGCCCTCGCCGAGACGAAGAAGTCCTTGGAGGGCGCGGATTTCGACGCCATCAAGTCCACCAGCGAGCAGCTGGCGACGGTGAGCCAGAAGATGGGCGCCAGCCTGTACGAGAACCAGCAGGCGACGGCCGGCGGCAGCACCGGTTCCGGTGACGCGAGCGGCGAGGACGACGTCGTCGACGCCGAGATCGTGGACGAGGACG
>JAVEEB010000198.1 GCA_030840665.1 Frankiaceae bacterium
GCCAGGTGATGGGATCACACCCCGCGGCCTCCGCGGACCCGGCCGAGGATGAAGAGCGCGAGTGCGACGACTGCGAGTATGACGAGAATGGTCCACAACACGATAAGACTCCGTTCACCAGGCCCGAGGTAGATCCCTCGGGCAGGCCAATGGCCCTGACTAGTGGGTACCCAAGGCGCTCTTGCCCAAAACGGCGACGGGAGTGCGGGCCAGGAAGTGCATCGCCCAACGACCGGCGACGGCGAAGGCCCCACAGCCCGGTCATGCCGATGCCATCGAGCAGGGCACGGCCTGACAAGGGCGCTCACAGCTGCGATCCGCGCCGACGGGCGCCGCGTCGTTTTCGGCTTCTGCGCACGGCGGCGACAACTAGTGTCGGTGCATGAGCGCGTCGAGTGAGCCGGTGCCCTTCGAGATCTACAAAACCGGTGCCTACCTGCATGGCACGAAGGCGGACCTGGCAGTGGGCGACATGCTGGTGCCCGGCCGCGAGTCGAACTTCGAGGAGGGCCGGGTGATGAACTACGTGTACTTCACCATGACCCTCGACGCCGCGGTCTGGGGCGCCGAACTCGCTTTGGGTGAGGGGCGCGGTCGGGTCTACATCGTCGAGCCGACGGGCGGATTCGAGGACGACCCCAATGTCACTGACAAGAAGTTTCCCGGGAACCCGACGCAGTCCTTCCGCAGCCGCGAGCCGCTACGTGTCGTGGGTGAACTCGTCGATTGGGTCGGTCACTCACGAGAGAAGCTGCAGGCCATGAGGGACGGCCTCGATGCGTTGAAGCGGCAAGATCTGGCGCAGATCGAAGACTGAACTACCAAGCGACCGCATTGGGCGCAAGATGGCCCGCATGCCCTTGCCCACCCCCACGCTGCGCACCGCTCGCCTGCGATTGCGCCCCCCGACCAGCGCCGACGCGGACGCCCTGTTCGCGCTGCACAGCAGCGCCTACGTGCTGCGCTACTGGGACGCGCCGCCCTGGAGCGAACGTGCGCGCGCCGAGCGCTTCATCGCAGCCTGCCGGCAGATGGCGGAGGAAGGTAGCGGGGCGCGGCTGGCGATGGACCGTGTTTCCGACGGGGCGTTCATAGGCTGGTGCAGTCTGACCCGATGGAACCCGGACTATCGCAGCGCGTCGATGGGCTACTGCCTCGACGATGCGGCATGGGGCCACGGCTACGCGACGGAGGCCGCGCGCGCCTTGCTGCAGTGGGCATTCGACACGCTGGACCTGAATCGAGTTCAGGCCGAGACCGATACGCGCAATGCGGCATCTGCCCGCGTCCTGGAAAAGCTCGGATTCGTGCGTGAAGGGACGTTGCGGGAAGACTGCGTCGTGAACGGTGAGGTGTCGGACTCGTGGGTATACGGGCTGATCAGGCGCGAGTGGCGGCAGCGAAGCTAGTTTTGGCTCAAGCCTCGGGGCGTTGATGGGCACTGCGATGGGGACGGTCATCGCGCAGGTACCAAACCAGGCCCAGGGTGCCGGGAGTCGGTACCTGCGAGGGAGGTCTGGTCGCCACCCGGCTGCCTACTTTGCTGATGTGACCGACAACCGCACCAGTCCCGGCTCCTCGCGTCGATCCCGCGGCCCGCTGACCGCGCCGATGCTCCTCGTCGCCATTTCGGCGTTCGGCTGCGGCGCCACGGAACAGGGGCCGGATGGTCTCGCCCACGTCCGGTCGGGCGGCGACCACCCAGTCAACGGGCACCGCGGCACCCCCTTCAACGTCGATCGACCAACGATCGGCAACCTCGACCCGGACCTTCTCGATGCCATCAGTGCCGCGGCGCGCGACGCGCGGGACGACGGGGTGGGAATGGTCATCACCAGCGGCTGGCGCAGCCGGGCCCACCAGCAGCGTCTGTTCGCCGAGGCGGTGAGCACGTACGGGAGCGAGCAAGAGGCGCGCCGCTACGTCGCCACTCCTGACACCTCGGCACACGTCACTGGTGACGCCGTCGACATCGGTCCGACCGACGCTGACGACTGGCTCAGCCAGCACGGTTCCGACTACGGGCTGTGTCAGATCTTCGCGAACGAGATCTGGCACTTCGAGTTGGTCACGACCCCGGGTGGCCGTTGTCCTGACGTGCTGCCCGACGGCAGCTACCGGAGCTAGCCCGACGATCGGACGGATTGACGGCGACGCCGGAGCTCGGGGGCGTCAACATCCGCAACCGCAATCCGCGACTAGAGGGTGCGTCGTACCGCCTTTGCTCGAGGGTGGAGCCAGATGCGGCCGTGGCGACACCCGAGCAGACATCTGGAGTCGCCCATGACTTGAGAGCGGCACCATCAACTGGGTCTACTTCCTTCACTCGGGGCGCCGATGCGGGCCGCGCTGGTTTCGGGCTTGCGCATGCGGTCGCCATCGCCACTAGCGTGTGCTCCATGCCCTCGCGTCTGCTCGCGGTGACGTTCGACGCCAACGATCCAGCTCCTGTGGCGCAGTTCTGGGCCGGTGTGCTCGGGCGGGGCGTCATCGAGACGAGAACTGGCGCGCTGCTGCCCGGTGATGGCGCCCAGCTCAGTCTCCGATTCGCTCC
>JAVEEB010000207.1 GCA_030840665.1 Frankiaceae bacterium
CTCGGCGTCGTAGTCGTCGTCGCCACCGTCGCCGATGAGGACGTCGTCGCCGGGAGCATTGATGTCGTCGAAGAACGGCGCGCTGCTGTCACCGATCAGGAGGTCGGGACCGTTGCCGCCCTCCTCCCAGTCGTCGCCGCCGTCGCCGAAGACCGCGTCCTCGCCGTTGCCGGCGAGCACCTTGTCGTCGCCACCGGCCGCGAACGTCTCGTTGATGTTCAGGCCGCCGTCGGCGAAATCGTCGCCCTCGCCGGTCATGAGGATGTCGAGGCCCGGGCCGCCGTCGATGGCGTCGTTGCCGTCGCCGCCCTTGAGGACGTCGTCGCCGGCGCTGTCGGTGATGATGTCGTTGCCGATGCCGCCGAGCGCGACGTCAGCGCCGTCATTGCCCTCGATGCGGTCGTTGCCCTCGTTGCCCCAGAACGTGTCGTTGTCGACGCCGCCCTGGACCTTGTCGTTGCCGGAGGTCCCGTTGTAGGTGCTCTGGGCGTTCAGGCCGGGAGGATCGACGGTGTTCTGCTCGCGGTAGCGGATCGTGCCGTCGGCCATGCGGATGAGCACCTTGCTCTCGTCGCACTCGCTCGCGGGGTCGTCGGCGATGGTGCCCGGCGTCGTGCCCGCGAGGTTGGCGAGCTCGAACTCACAGTCCGCCGTCGAGAAGACGTCGGCCTTCAGGCTGCTGGCGTCCGTGTTGCGCATGATGAGCTCGGCGAACGAGTTGCCCTCGAGCTGCGAGCGCAGGTTCATGCCGGGCGTCCGCGCCAGGTAGTAGAGGCGGTCGCCGTTCTGCAGGTTCGTCAGCGTCTGCTCGAAGACGTAGTTGAACGTCGAGCCGAGCAGGCCTCCGAAGAGGTTCTGCTTCTCGGCGAGGCCGCCGACCCACATGTCGATGTCGTCGAGGCCAGTGGGTGTGCCCGCCCACGCGCCGATGCCGTTGACGAAGTCCGACGAATCGGACGGTGTGGCGGCGACGGTCTGGTCGTTGTCGTAGATGAGCTTGGCGGCCCCGCGCTTGCCTGCCGCGGTCGCCTCCGACGTGATCGAGGGATGCTTGCCGTAGGCGGCCATGAAGTTCACGACCGAGTACGGGTGCTTCAGGCTCAGCGCGAAGTCCACCCAGTCGGTGTAGGGCTTCATCGATCCGTCGTTCGTCTTGGCGAAGATCTGACGACGGAAGTTGTTGAGGCTCGGCACGCCCGCGTCGCGGGCACGCGTCATGTTGAGGGTCGGCAGGTCGAGCGGCAGGCCGAGCAGCTTGTTGCGCAGCGTCTCAGCGACGAACTCGTCGAGCTCGTTGCCGGCCTGGTCAGTCATGCCCATGATGATGCTGCCGGCCGCCTGGTGCGGCGTCAGCGTCCCGGTCGATCCGTGGGTGTACTCCGGTGGGTTGAGGAAGCCGTCCAGCAGCGGGATGTCGTTCTTGCCGCCGGCATCGGTGCGGGCGATCGTGTCCGTCAGCATCGAGTGCCCGAAGCGGTAGACCGCATGCGCGAACTCGGCCGGGATCGCCGCGTTGACGTCGGTCTGCGGTTGCGCGAAGGGCTGGAACGGGTCGATCAGCGGCTGGATCTTGCGTGCGAACTCCTCGAAGACGAGATGCTGGTACTCCATCTCGGTCACGAAGCGCGCGGCCTGGAAGATCCGCTCGCCGTTCCAGACGCCCGGTGCGGTCTGCCACTCGGTCACGTCGATGTTCTGCGCCGTGATGAGGCCCTCGACGTAGTCGACGAGGCGGTTGTGCTCGGAGTGGAAGATCTGATGCACGGCCGTGAGGCCGATGTTCTCGTTGACGCGGCCGTCACCGGCGATGAAGTGCCGGTCGAGCATCTCGTCGTCGTACGTGCCGGCGTCCTGCGTGCCGTTCGCGCCGGTGATCGAGGTGTCCGTGTCGGCCGTCAGGCCGGGCTTGGGGACCGCGTTGTGGGCAATGTCGTCGAGGAACGCGTGTTCGGTGCGCTTGGCGTTGTTCGGCACGTCGACCGGCGTCGTGCGGTTGCCCTCGACGAGGCCGGTCGCGGTCACGATCTGCGGCATCCCGCGGACGCCGCCGCGCAGGAAGCGGCCGTACTGGTCGGTCGCCAGCAGCGGGATGTTCAGCGCGTCGGGGTCGGTGAGCCGGATGCCCAGCATCGACGCGGCCTGCGACTTCGTCTTGGCCCACGTGGCCATGCCGCCGTCGGGGCCCTGGAGGAGCTTGCCGGTCGAGACGGGCCGGTTGTCGGCGTTCAGCGCGTACTCGCGCACGAAGACCTGGTGCGACGGATGCGAGGTGTAGGTCTGGCTCTGGTCGACCCACGGGGAGTCGGTGTTCGTTCCGTCCTGGATGTCGTCGCTCGTCCCGAGGACGTTGTCCGGACCGGGGCGGTTCTTGACACGCGTGAGGACCATGAAGCGCTGGCTGGCCGGCAGGTTGTCGGCACTCTCGTCAGCCGCCGTGTCCGGGTCGTCGTTGAGGATGTGATCCGGACCCGGGATGAGCGGGTCGTCGGCCTTCAGCGGGACGAAGACGGTGCCGCCGGCCTTCTGGGTGAAGTCGACGCCGTGATCGAAGAACTGGCCGAAGAGCGTGAACCACGAGTTGTACGGCGGCGACAGGCCGACGTCGGTCGTGACGTTCGGGATGAAGAGCGTCTCATGCGCCGGTGTGCAGTCCGCGGGGACGCCGGCCACCGGCGGGGTCGCGGTCGAGTCGGGCTCGGTCGTGCAGGGGACCGACGGTGCGCCGAGGAACGTGCGATGAGGAACGCCGGCGGCCTGGACGGCGGCCGGGTTCGACGAGGTCTGGTCGACGATGAGGTTCGAGATGACGCGCGGCTGCGAGTCCACGACGGCGCCGCTCTTCTGCGTGTAGGACGTCGGGCCGGGAGGACCGAAGGGCCCGAGGCCGAAGTCGGAGTCCTCAGCGGCGCGGAACTGCGGCGTCGCGAGGCGGGGGAAGGTCTGGTCGGCCGCGCCGAAGTTGTCCTGGCCGGGCTGGAGGTTGTTCTCCGAGCCGTCGACCGTGCGCAGGCCGTAGGGAAGCAGCGGGTTGGCGATCTGGAACTCGCCCGGACCGACGAGCGGGGCGCCTGGGCCCGACTCGGTGGTCGCGTGATGCTCGGCGATCTTGATCTGCTTGAGGATGTGCTTCAGGTCGCTCGCGTTGAGCGTGAAGCCCTGGCCGGCCGGGGCCTGCGCCTGAGCACTGGGAACGAGTCGCGCGCCGACGCCGACGACGACCGCCAGCACTCCGGCCGCGACGAGCACGATGCCCATCGCAGCAGGCGCTCGCCGGGTTCGGCAAAGAACGCCGAACCAGACGGCGCCGCAGAGAACAACACCTACTACGGCCCAAGCCGCGTGCAAGACATCCATGTCCGACCCCTGTCCTTGGGAATAATGCGAACCGATCCGATGCGGTCCGGCCGCGGAAGCTCCCAGTCCCCCGGGGTCGGGGCAAGGTGGGGAAGGCGCACGATGTGGCGGGACTCCGCGCAGCGGCTGTCAACTGGCCCCGGGCGCTCCGGCGGCGGCGGGGCGGGCGCCACGGCGAGCTCCGGAACGCCCCTTCGTCAGGCGCCACGGGCACGATGGGTGATCGCGCAACCGGGGGACCCGCGCAGGCGGGGTGCGGGAAGGACGCTGGGCGTGTCGTCTAAAGGACTACAGCAGGTGTAGTCCGATTGGACGGTCGTGGCTGCGGCCTCTGGCGGCTCTTTGGCGTCCATATGTCATGCATTCGGGTGCTCACCGGAGGTCAAGGATCGCACCAGTGGTCCACACGCGGTCCATTTGGGGGACGTTTGTGACGTCTCGCTGTCGCCCTGGGGGTCGTTTGTGGTCCTCCGTGGGGGCACGACTGCCCCC
>JAVEEB010000228.1 GCA_030840665.1 Frankiaceae bacterium
CTGGTGCCGGGCCACGTTGTCGTCGTACAAATGTCCCGTTGATTTTCGCCTCGTCGAGGCGCTGCCGCGCGGACCCACGGGCAAGGTGCTCAAGCGCGACGTACGTGCGTTGTGGTCGCTCGACGCCAGCACGCAATCGCGATCTTCATAGGACCGCACGCGCCTCGCGGCCGCTGGTCCACGCCACCGCGGCCGTGGCGGCTAGGCTGAATCAGTGCTCCTCCTCGCCTTTGACACGTCGACCCCGGCCGTCACGGTGGCGTTGTGCGGCGATCACGGTGTGCTGGCCCAGTCGATGGACGTCGACGCACGGCGACACGGTGAGCTGCTCGCGCCGGCCATAGCCAGGGTCCTGGCAGCCGCCGATGCGGTGCCTGGCGACCTCACGGCGATCGCGGTGGGCGCGGGCCCCGGTCCGTACACGGGCTTGCGCGTCGGCCTGGTGACCGCCGCGACCTTGGCTGACGCTCTGGGGGTGCCGGCGTACCCGGTGTGCTCGCTGGACATCCTCGCCGCCGGTCATGCCGGGCCGGTGCTGGTCGCGACCGACGCGCGCCGGCATGAGGTCTACTGGGCCGCGTACGACGCTGCGGGGCTGCGCGTCGCGGGCCCGTCGGTCGACCGGCCGCCCGTCGTTCGCGAGTGGCTCGAGGCCCATGCCGGCTATGCAGTTCTGGGCGATGGAGCGCTGCTGTACGCCGACGAGTTCCCCGACAACATGATCCCCGAGCACCCGCGCTATCCGGCGGCGTCCGCGCTGGCGCACCTCGTCCTGCCCGACGCGGTGGCCGGCCTGGACCCGGAGCCGCTCACCCCGATCTACCTCCGCCGCCCCGATGCGACCCCGCCCGGGCCTCGCAAGCAAGTCACCCCAGCATGAGCGCCGCAACTCTGCGCCCCATGCGGTGGTGGGACATCGATCCCTTGCTCGCCATGGAACACGACCTCTTCGGCTCCGAATCGTGGACCGCCGTCGCGTTCTGGTCAGAGCTCGCGCAGCCGTCGACGCGGCACTACGTCGTCGCCGACGACGACGGTGAACTCGTGGGGTGGGCGGGTCTTGCGGCGTGGTCCGGCGAGTCGTTCGTACAAACGATCGCGGTACGACGGGATCGACAGCACGCCGGTCTCGGCCGCGCCCTCCTCAGCGAGTTGCTGGATGAGGCGAAGCGCCGCGGCGAACGCCACGTCATGCTCGAAGTGCGGGCAAATGATGAGCGTGCGCAGCGGATGTACGCGCGCGCGGGCTTCGAGGCGATCGGCCGTCGCGCCCGCTACTACCAGCCCAGTGGCATCGACGCGATCGTCATGCGCGCGGAGCTGTCATGACTGCGGAGCTGGCATGAGTACCGGACCGTTGATCCTCGGCATCGAGACGTCGTGCGACGAGACCGGGGTCGGCATCGTGCGCGGGTCCGAGTTGCTCGCCGACGAGGTCGCCTCCAGCGTCGAGCAGCATGCGCGCTTCGGCGGCGTGGTGCCCGAGGTCGCCTCTCGCGCGCACCTCGAGGCCATGGTCCCGACGGTCCAGCGCGCGTTGCGGACGGCCGGCGTGACGATGCGCGAGATCGACGCGATCGCGGTCACCGCCGGACCCGGCTTGATGGGTGCGCTGCTGGTCGGCGTGGCCGCGGCGAAGGCGTACGCGCTGGCGCTCGACAAGCCGTTGTACGGCGTCAACCACCTCGCTGCCCACGTCGCCGTCGACACGGTGGAGCACGGCGCGCTGCCCGCCCCGTGCATCTCGCTGCTGGTCTCCGGCGGCCACTCGTCGCTCCTGCTGGTGGAAGATGTGACCCGCGGCGTGCAGCACCTCGGCGCGACGGTCGACGACGCGGCAGGTGAAGCCTTCGACAAGGTCGCGCGCGTGCTGGGGCTCGGTTTTCCCGGCGGCCCGCCCATCGATCGGGCCGCGGCCGACGGCAACAAGAGTGCGATCGCCTTCCCGCGCGGTGTGGTGCGCGATGCGCCGTACAACTTCACGTTCTCCGGCTTGAAAACCTCGGTGGCCCGCTGGGTCGAGGCGCGGGAACGCGCGGGCGAGCCCGTGCCCGTCGCCGACGTGGCGGCGTCGTTCCAGGAGGCGGTTGTGGACGTGCTCACGGCGCGGGCGATCGCGGCGTGCAAGGAGTACGACGTGCGCGACCTGCTCATCGGCGGCGGCGTCGCCGCCAACAGCCGCCTGCGCGCGTTGGCTCAGGAACGGTGCGACAAGGCGGGCGTGCGGTTGCGGGTCCCACGGCCGAAGT
Source organism: Frankiaceae bacterium (assembly GCA_030840665.1). Classification (GTDB taxonomy): domain Bacteria; phylum Actinomycetota; class Actinomycetes; order JAVEEB01; family JAVEEB01; genus JAVEEB01. The sequence continues at coordinate 2,250 of JAVEEB010000228.1, forward strand.
TGTGCACGGACAACGGCGCGATGGTCGCCGCCCTCGGTTCGCTGATGGTGAGCTGCGGCGTGGAGCCGTCGACGCTGGACCTCCCCGCCGATTCCTCGCTCGCGCTCGTCCGCGTCTAGCGCGCCCTGACCCCCGCGCACCGCAGAATTGCGCGCCCGGGCGCGCAAAAATGCGGTGCGTCTCGGTGGGAGCGGGCTACTTGCGGGCGACGCAGCCGGCGGCGGTCCACGCGGAGACGTTGCCCGCCGCATCGCGGGACCGCACGGAGAAGCAGTACGTGTAGCCCTTGGGAGTGCGGGTCAGCGTGGCTGCGCGGGCGTTGAGCCGCTGCCAGCCGGCCGGGTAGCTCCAGGCGCTGTACGCGTGGTGCGCCGCGGCCCGCCGGAAACGCACGTCGTACGTCGCCAACCCCGACCCGCCGGCGTCGGCGCCGCGCCACGTGGCGTGGATCGTGGTGCTCAGGGAGACGGCCGAGTGCGGGGTGAGGAGCGCAACCGAGGGAGCGGCGCGATCCGCGTCCGCGCAGCGCACGTCGCCGTCGATGGTGCCGTCGAGGTACTGGGCCAGCAGCCGCTCCCCGCCGGTGAACGACAGCGTCGCGCACTGGGCCGATGCCGAGGGGAGGTCGCCGACTCCGGCGTACCAGACCGGTCCGTCTTCGATCGGGAACTTCACGGCGAACGGCCAGCGGGCGCGGGCGGCATTCGCGTTGGCCCGCGCGTAGCCGCCGGTGATGTCGTTCCACTGGAAGGCCGTCGAGTAGATCCCGACCTCGCGAACGCCGGACACGCGCAGCGCATCGACGTACCCCTGAAGGTCGGCGGCGTTGCTGCTCGCGTCGCCCTTCCAGCTGTTGCCGTTCGGGCTGGGGACGCGGCTGCCTTCGACGTCGAGCCACCACGTGACGGTGAGCGGATCCAGTGCGCCGCCCGCGTCGCGCCGGGCAACGGACAGGGCGTCGAGGGCGGCGTCCCAGCCGTAGTCGTAGGCGCAGCCCGGGTCGGTGTCGCTGGCGGGATTGACGCAGCGGACAGGGGCCAGCCGCCCGGCCGGCGACCAGTGGATGCTCGTGTGTCCCGGGTTCGCGGTGTTGACGTAGAGCCCCGGCTGACCCGTGCCGACGGCCCACGCGGCCTGCGCGGCCAGGCAAGGATTCGCCGCGAAGGGCAGCCCGCCGGTCACGCCGACGATGCCGAATGCGCCGGTCGTGGGCGCCCCGGCGGCGCACTGGGGCGACGACTGGTCGTGACCGAGGTCACCCGCCGCGGCATTGGCGGGCGCGGCGGTCCCGGACAGCAGCAGTGCGGCTCCGAGAGCGGCCGCCGCAAGGCGCGTGAGCGCGGGGGAGCGCCTCATCGCCGGCCCGACATCGTCGCCAGCACAGGGCCGAGGGCATCTTCTTCGTACGCCAGATGTGTCAACAGGTGCTCCGAGAGTGCGGACTGCGCGGCCGATAGGCGCGTCCGAGCGGTGGCGTCTCCGTTGCCGAGGTAGCGCGCGGCCGCCTCGATCTCGTCCAGCAGGTCCGACACCTTTACGTGGTCCGCCATGAGGCGCTTGACGACTCCGGCGAGCGACGGGTCCGCCCGCTTGATGGCCGGGAAGAAGCTCTCGTCCTCGTGACCGTGGTGGCCGTGCACGAACTGGCAGTAGGTGAGGCAGTTGACCTTGAGCTGCCACAGCGGCCCCTTGGCCTGCAGTGTCCGCAGCTGGGCCGCCACGGCACCCGCGCCGGCCCCTGCCTCGACCTCGGCCGCCAGCTGCCGTACCGTCGCGAGGTCGCGGCGCAGCTTGTCGTGCACCCAGCGCAGCTCCTCGAGGAGGACGTTGCGGGGCGCGCTTTTCGGTGGCACGCGGGCAACTCCTCGGACTCGGCGGAACTGCCGATGGTACGGGACCGGGCGCAGCAGAGACGCGCGCTGCCTTTGCCAGGGATACTCAGCGGATGATGCGTTCGCCGGGCACGACCGCTGAGGCAGGCCTGCCGTCGCCCGCCTCGGTGCAGCGGACGTACCTGATCCTGCTGCTCGGCAGCACGCTGGCGACGTCGTTCATCTGGGGCATCAACACGATCTTCCTGCTCGATGCGGGGCTCTCGAACTTCGAGGCCTTCGCCGCGAATGCGTTCTTCACGGCGGGCATGGTGCTGTTCGAAATCCCGACGGGGGTGACTGCCGACACCGTCGGGCGCCGCGCGTCGTACCTGCTCGGGACCCTGACGCTCACGGCCTCGACGGCGCTCTACGTGTTGCTGTGGCACATTCACGGCCCGTTCTGGGCCTGGGCGGTCGTGTCCATGTTGCTGGGCCTCGGCTTCACGTTCTTCTCCGGCGCGACGGAGGCGTGGCTCGTGGATGCGCTCGGCGCGACCGGCTTCACCGGCACTCTCGAATCTGTGTTCGCGAAGGGCCAGATCGCCGGCGGCGTGGCCATGCTGACCGGCTCGGTCGTCGGCGGGTACGTCGCACAGGTCACGAACCTCGGCGTGCCCTTCCTCATGCGCGCGGGCGTTCTGCTGTTGATGTTCGTGGTCGCGTTCACCACGATGCGCGACCTGGGCTTCACACCGTCCAAAGGCACGGGCATTCGCAACGAGATGCAGCGCATCGTCGTGGCCTCGATGCGCGACGGCTGGCGGGTGCCGTCGGTGAAGTGGCTCATGTTGTCGTCGCCGTTTTTGGCCGGCGTCCAGATCTACGTGTTCTACGCGCTGCAACCGTACTTGCTGAAGTTGTACGGCAACCCGAAGGCGTACGGGATCGCCGGCCTCGTCGCGGCCATCGTCGCGGGAGCGCAGATCGCAGGCGGGCTCGCTGCTCCGTGGGTGCGAAAGCTCTTCCATCGCCGTACGACGGCGGTCGTTTCGGCTGCCGCGGCCAGCGCTGTGATCCTCACGGCCATCGGCCTGATCCGGCATTTCTGGGCCGTGGTCGTGCTGATTGTCGTGTGGGGGCTCATTTTTGCGGCGACTACTCCCATCCGCCAGGCGTACATGAACGGCATGATCCCGTCGGCGCAGCGGGCGACCATCCTCTCGTTCGACTCGATGCTCGGCTCGGCCGGCGGCGTCGTTGCGCAGCCCGCCCTCGGTCGATCCGCGGACGTGTGGGGCTATGGGGAGTCGTACGTCATCGCCGGCGGTCTCAACGCGCTCGCGGTGCCGTTCATCTGGTTGTCGAGGCGGCACGCCGGCGCGGCTGACACGGCACTCAGTCCGGCCACGGCGGTCAGTCCTGTGACGGCGGAGTAAGTCTCAGCGGACGGGGAGGTCGCCAGCAGGGTGAGATGAGGTGGGGCCAATTCTCAATGGGTGAGGCTCCGCGAGGGTGACAGGCTGTAGGTGTGTGAACGAAGCGTGCTGGGGCCTGCTGGTCCGAGTGCCCGTGCGGACGAGCATGAAGCGTGACAACGCACTCGATGCGGCAGATGTGCGAGTTCCCCGATGCCGTTGGCTTGCGTCTCGACCCGCGTGCTCGGCGACCGGACGGTGCAACCGACACGCTGCTCCACACGTCGGATAGGCATGGACGTCCGCAGCTGCCTTCCTCTCGCCTACCTCGCCGTAGCGTGTTCAGTTGTAGCTTGCGATCAGGCGGCAACTACATCGGTCGCGACTTCCAGCCCTCACGGCGCGCTGGCTGGCACGGCACGGATGTACGGCGGGCCCGCTGTCGACGGACATCAGGCGATGAACGGCGACCCCGGCGGTGGCATCACAGTGACCGTAAGCAGCGAAGGCCGGCAGGTGGCGTCCGCGGTGACGCATCAGGACGGACTGTTCTCATTCGACTTGCCGCCCGGGGACTACACCGTGTCGGGCTGTATGACCTTTCAGGTGCGCGTTTCGGCTGACGCAACGACGAAGCACGATCTCAATTGCCCCATCCCATAGGCCAGCACCGCGACCTGCTCGCCGCACCAAGGGACTGGTGCCGCTCTGCGTCAAATGCGGGTGTTCTGGGGTGTGTCTGGACGCCGCCTGTCACGATGTGCCGTACGCGGATCCCGGAAGTGCCGGGCGCGTCCGGGGGAGACCAGTGCGCATACGGGTTCGACAGTCCGCAGCTGCAGCTGCAGCCGCTGCCGCCGCGCTCGTCTTGAGCGTCGGTACGGCGTCGACGGCGGTCGCCGCAACCAAGCCGTTCCCGCACGTGACACTTGCTGCGGCGACGGCTGCGCTCCTTGACACGAGGTCGTTGCCGCCGACCGGTATCACGTTGAAGCTCGTCAAACACTCCGAGCACCCGACAGTGATCGCCCCCTGCAACACGGACACACCCCAGGTCGCGTTGCACGCTCCCGGCGTTTACACGTTCTACCGCGCCCAAGTGACCCCCACCTCCTACGTCGCATGGGTCGCCGGCGCAACCACCTTCGCAACGCCAGCGGCTGCGGCGGCAGCGATGAACAGCATCAAATCGGTCGAAAAAACGTGTCCGAAACTCACCGTCACCACCAACGGTGGTGCAAGCACCAACCGGCGGATCGTCTCTGGCCCTAACACGATCAACGGCTGGCCGGGGTACCGCACCGTCGATATCTTCACATTCACCGTCGGCAAGGAATCTCGGACCGTCCGCACCGTCGACCAGTACTTCACGAAGGGCAACGTCGTCGTCGACGTGACCCTCCTGGATGGTGCTCACATCACGACGACAAAGGGGGCCATCGCCTCGGTCAACGCGGCCGCGGCCGCCATCACGAAACAGCTCGCCGCCGGCTAGCCCGTCCATCGCCACGACTTCGACGGCGTCGCGCCACGCCTTCGGCCGGGTCGGCGAGCCAGTTCTTGAGCGCCTGCTTTCTACATCGTCAGGACACGCTGAGCGTCGTCGACGTCGTACACCACGTCCATGGACTCACTCGAAGCTGATGGCGTTGCCCGCAGCTCAGAACGAATGGCAGGTATCCTCGAGCTCACGAAGCCACCGTCCGCGCCGGGAACACCGACCTGCTCTCCCAGTGGGGTCCGCTCGCCAGCTGGCTACCCGCCGCCGCAGCAGCGCACGACCTCGACG
>JAVEEB010000393.1 GCA_030840665.1 Frankiaceae bacterium
GCGTCTTTCGGCTTCACCTCGAGCGACGTGAGGCCGCTGCCGAGGGCGGCGAGCAGTTCGGCCCCGTCGAGTGAGGGCTCGAGCCGGCCGCCCGACGACGCGAAGGTGAGCGCGCCGGCGATGGTCCTGGCCGGCACGTCGATGATCCTGTCCCCGACCCGCAGGCTGACGGCGGCGGCGATAGCGGGGCGGGCGACCTCCGTGAGCGCGCGCTGCACCTCCTCGGCGGTGAGGGCCGGGGTCTTGGTCACCATGGTCACCGGGATGGCAGCAGCGCTCACGAGGTAGGCGGCTCGAATCTTCGCGACGGCGTCCGGGATGTCCAGCGTCTTGCCTGCCTGCGGCAGGACCGCCGTGGCCGTCGTGCCCGCGATGGAGATGCCGCCTTCGCGGAAGTCGGACTGCATGCCCGCTGCCAGCTTCGTGACGGCTGCGGTCAGCTTGCGGTCGTCGACGGCGATGACGGGGTCGAAGTCGCGGTGACCGCTGAGCGCGGCGACGATGCCCCACGGGGTCCAGGGCCGGCTCGCGGCTCGCTGCGCGCTGGCCACGGCGTCGATGCCGAGGCCCGCTGTCGCCGGGTCCACGGAAAGCTGGCTGTCACCCGGGATGTCCAGCAGCAGCGGGTCGTGGATGCCACGGCCGTTCGCGCCGATGAGCCGCGCGGCGTCCTGCACCGTCCGGCCACCCACATCGACGCCGGCCACGAACGTGCCGCGCGGGATGTCATGGAGGCCTACCGCGGCCTGCGCCCCCACGTACATAAATGCAAGAAGAACGAACACCAACAAGGGCCAGAGCCAGGGCGATCTCGTACGCCGTGCCCGGTGGCTGGCCACGGCATTCTCGGATGACGACAAGAAACTCTGCCCCCGCGGGATGGTCGGTCGATGCCGCCCATCGTAGGCGGTCCGGAGGGCGCGTCGTGTCGCCCAGTGCCGGGGTTCGCGTTGGACAGCCCGCGGGTCGTGGTTATGGTGTCCCGGGATACCCACCCACATATGGCCCAAAACGCCCATATCCATGGGAACCGTGCGATACGGCGATAAAAAGTCGTCAAGTATTCGCAGCCCGCACCCGACATTGAGGAGGACCTAGCCTTGCTGAGAGGAGCCATCGTGTCCGAAGGCCCCACCCGCCGCACGACAACCCGCGTCCTCGCGACGCTCCTCATCGCAATTGTCACCACCACCGGCCTGAGCCTGGGCGCATCGCCCGCTTCCGCCACTGCCCGCGTCGTCCGGGTCACCGCGAGCGAGTCCTCGTTCGCCAGCATGATCAACGCTTCCCGCCGGCACTACGGGCTCAAGCCCCTGCGCGTCGTCTCCGACCTCACTCTCGTCGCCCGCAGCTGGTCGAACTCGATGGCCGTCGCAGGCGACATCTCGCACAACCCCCGCCTCACGAAGCAAGTGGGCACCTGGCGTGTCGTGGGAGAGAACGTGGGCGTGGGCGGCAACGCGCGTCAGCTCCACCTCGCCTTCATGGCGTCCCCGTCGCACCGCGCGAACCTGCTGAGCAAGTCGTACACGGAGGTCGGGATCGGCGTCGTGCGCCACAACGGCACGCTGTACGTCACCGAGGACTTCCGTCGCCCGGTGCGCGCCACCAGTGCCACCGTCATCCCGCCGCGCAAGCCCGCCGCGCCGGTGGTCCCGGTGGTGCGGCAGGTCGCGGCCAGTCGCGCGGCTCCGGCTCCCGCAGCCCCGGTCGCGGCGGCGCCGCTGGACTACGGCCTCACGGCCGAACTCGCCCGGCTGTGGGCGCTCCCGCCGTCAGGTCAGGCCGATCCGGTCGGCTCAGCCCTGGGCTTTCTCAACACAATGCGTGGCCTGACCACGTAGCCCCTCGGCACCCGCAGCCGACCCAGGGTATTGTGTGCGTTCGCTCACACTGAGTCACGCTGCGAGGCCGGGAGGTGCGATGGCTGTTCGGGTGCTCGTCATCGACGACACCGACCATGTCCGCACCATGCTGGCCGACATGCTCACGCTCGACGGGTTCGACGTCATCGGGCAAGCCCGTGATGCGGCGAGCGCCGTGGAGGTCGCCCTCGCCACCCGGCCGGACATCGCGATCATGGACCTGCGGTTGCCGGGCACCGACGGCATCGAGGCGACGCGCAGGTTGCGCGAGGCCTGCCCCGGCACCTCCGTCATCCTGTACACGGCCTATCTGACGGACGAGATCCGGGCAGCAGCGGCCGAGGCCGGCGCTGCCCACTGCCTCGGCAAGTCCGACGGGCTCATCGAGCTCGAGCGAGAACTGTCCAGGCTCACGCTGCACCTGATGCGCGAGTCCTGACCGCCGGTACCCTTGCGGGGCGGCGTCGTGCCGCGCGTCATACAACCGCGGCGAGGAGGGCACCGATGGCTCGACTACGCCGCCATGACACTCGCTCCTCCGCCGTCGTCGCGGGCGAGGCCTCCGCCGAGGCGGCCGTCCGATACGCGCGCGTGGTGCCGACGGACCCCGGCGCCGCCGCCTTCTTCGACGTCGACAACACGATGATGATCGGCTCCTCGATCTACCTCTTCGTCCGTGGACTCGCGACGCGCCACTTCTTCACGACGCGCGACCTGTTCCGCTTTGCGTACCAGCAGACCGTCTTCCGCGTCGGCGGCCGGGAGCGCGCGTCGCACATGTCGGCGGTCAAGGAGGCTGCGCTGGGCTTCTGCGCCGGCCACCAGGTCCACGAGCTCATGACACTGGGCGAAGAGATCTACGACGAGCTCATGGCCGACCGCATCTGGTCCGGCACCCGGTCCCTGGCGCAGCGTCACCTGGACGCGGGCCAGCCCGTCTGGCTGGTGACGGCCACTCCGGTCGAGCTGGCGACGATCATCGCCCGGCGCCTCGGCCTCACCGGCGCTCTCGGCACCGTGGCCGAGATCGAGAACGGCACCTACACCGGCCGCCTCGTCGGCGAGCCCCTGCACGGCCCGGCCAAGGCGGAGGCCATCCGGGCCCTTGCCGAGCGGGAGGGTCTCGACCTGTCGCGATGCTCCGCGTACGGCGACTCGGCCAACGACATCCCCATGCTGTCCGTCGTCGGGCATCCGTGCGCCATCAACCCGGACGCCGACCTGCGCAAGGCGGCGCGCGAGGCCGGGTGGGAGATCCGCGACTTCCGCACCGGTCGCAAGGCGGCGAAGATCGGCATCCCGTCGGCCGCCGCGAGCGGGCTCGTGGCCGGCGTCGTGCTCATGGTCCTCGCGCGAGCCAAGCGGCGCGCCGACAGCCACTCGTGAGCCCGCGCCCGTCGAAGCGGCCCGCCGTGCCCGGCTCCCGCCGCGTGCGACCCGGGATCGTCTCGCCCCTCCGCGAGGTGCCGCCCTCGATCCCGCGTCCGCCGTACATCCTCACTGGCGGCCAGCCAGCCCCCGGCGATCCGGCCCCGAAGTCCGCCGAGGTCCTTGACCGGATGCGGCGGGCCGGGCGGATCGCGGCCGAGATCCTGGCGGCGGCGGGGGCGGCGGTCCGCCCCGGGGTGACCACGGACGACCTGGATGCCCTCGTACACGACGAATGTGTACGCCGGGGCGTCTACCCGTCGCCCCTGGGCTATCGCGGGTTCCCGAAGTCGGTGTGCACCTCGCTCAACGAGGTCATCTGCCACGGCATCCCCGACAACACGGTGATCCGCGACGGCGACATCGTGAATCTCGACGTGACCGTCTTCACCGAGGGCGTGCACGGCGACACGAACGCCACGTTCCTGTGCGGCAACGTCGACACGCAGTCACGCAAGCTCGTCCGGGTCACCCGTGAGTGCCTCGAGCTGGGGATCGCGGCGGTCCGGCCGGGCGTCCAGGTCCGGGCCATCGGCCGGGCGATCCAGCAGCATGCGGAGGCCGCGGGCTTCGGTGTCGTCCGCGACTTCGTCGGCCACGGCATCGGCGAGACGTTCCACGCGCCGCCGCAGGTGCCGCACTACGACGACCCGCGAGCAACGATGGTGCTCGAGGCGGGGATGACGTTCACGATCGAGCCGATGATCACGATCGGCGACTGGCGGCACACGATGTGGCCGGATGGCTGGACGGCGGTCACCGTCGACGGCAAGCGGACCGCGCAGTTCGAGCACATGCTGGTCGTGACTGCGGACGGCGCGGACATCCTCACCGTCGCCGGCTAGCGGGCTCAGGCGTCGCGGACCGCCGCGGCGACACCGTCGAGGTAGGCGCGGGTCGCTCGCGCCTGGACGAGCCGGGCGACGGGCCAGCCGAGGCGCGACAGCCAGTGCGCCTGCCGGCTGAACGCCCGCACCGCCAGCACCACCCGATCGTCGTCAAAGTGCTCGACCAGGAAGCTCTCCTCGCCCCTCTCGGCGTGCGCGGCCAGCGTGCCGTACGCGAAGCCGAACCGGCCGGGCTCGTCGAGCACCCACACGATCCGATCGTGCAGGGACGCCCACAACGGCTGAACGCGGACCACCAGCCGCACCACCTGGCCGGGTTCCAGCAGCGGCGGCGGGTGCCCGACGTCGATTCCCGCAGCTCGATGCCCTGCCCAGTCCCGCAGCGCGGACCGGGCGGCCTGGAAGGTGGCCGCCCCCTGGCCGAGAACGCGCGAGACCTCGATGTGGTGGTAGCGGCGGGGCAGCTGGCCGTCCCGGGTCTGGCCCACCTCGGGATACGAGAACGGTCCGCCTGCGGTGGCCCGGTCGACGTGGGGGCGGCGGAAGGAGAACACGCTCACCGGTACGGCTCCCCCCGTTGCGCCACGAGCTTGTCGACGTGCAGCTGCACGGTGTCCCGCACCTGGGCGGTGAGGTCGGCGACGACGGCCGGGTCGTCGGCGGCCTCCGGTCCACCGAAACCGTCCGTGGGCACCGGCTCGCAGAACTCGATGAGCCATTTCGCCGGGAGCGGGAGGAAACCGAGCGGGCCCAGCCACGGAAAGGTGGGGGTGATCGGGAAGTACGGCAGGCCGAGCGCCCGGGCCAGCGGAGACAGGTCGGCGAGCATCGGGTACGAGTCCTCAGCCCCGACGATCGCGACCGGCACGATCGGGGTGCCCGACCGGATGGCCAGGGCCGCGAAGCCGCCGCGGCCGAACGGCTGCAGCTGGTGTCGTTCGTCGTACAACTTGCCTGTGCCGGAGAAACCCTCCGGGAAGACGCCCACGAGCTCTCCGGCGGCCAGGAGGGCGGCGGCGTCCGCCCGGTCCGCGCGGATCACGCCGAAGCGCCGCGCGATGTCGCCGACCACCGGGAAGCGGAACAGCAGGTCGGCGGCAAGGAGCCGCAGGTGCCGCGGCGCGGCGCCCTCGTCGTACGTCGCCAGGGCCAGCAACAGCCCGTCGAGCGGAAACGTGCCCGCGTGGTTGCCAACGACGAGAGCTGCGCCGCTGGCCGGGATGTGCTCCGCACCGCTGACCTCACCCGCAAAATAGGCGCGCCAAACCGGCCGCAACGCAGGGAGCAGCAGTTCGACCGTGAGCTCGGGGTCGAATCCGAAAACATCGCCGGGCGCTGGGCCATCGCCGGCCAACCGGCGCAGTTGGCCGGTCAGCCGATCAAGGCCGGCAGCCCACTGATGGGCGGCATCCCACTGGGAGGCCGCGCCCCACGGAGCGTCCACGGGCCCTCCCGTTGCAACGCTTGGCGCAGGCGCGCCGGGTGAGGCGAGCTACTTCTTGTTGCGTCGCTGGACGCGCGTCTTCTTCAGCAGCTTGCGGTGCTTCTTCTTGGCCATGCGCTTACGACGCTTCTTGATGACCGAACCCACGTGAGAAACCTGCCTGCTCTGACCATGTGCACTGAACATGTACGAACTGAAACGAATTGCGGCGTAGCCTACCCGTCGCCGGGCCAACGGCGTAAAGGCCCTGGTCAGAGCGCCCGGGCGGGCGGCTCAGCCGGCCTCGACGTAGGCGTCCCGCAGGTAGTCCTGAACGGCCTGGTCGAGCACCCGGAACGAGCGACCAACGCGAACGGCGGGCAGCTCCCCCGAGTGGACGAGCCGATAGACCGTCATCTTCGACACCCGCATGACCGCCGCCACTTCGGCGACGGTCAGGAACCGCACCTCGCTCAGCGGCTTGTTGTTGTCACTCATCAACGGCACCTTCTGCGCGGCGCGCGGCACCGGCTTCCCCACCGGTGCACGACACACGCCTGTCCCGGCACTGTATCGGCGCGGGGGCCCCTTGAGGAGAGGGGTGATCAGTTGTTGACGTGCCGTCAACCCGCGGCCGGGCCGACGCCGTCGATGAGGTAGGCGATGAGCGGGTCGTACAGGTGAGGCGCGACGCCGTCGTCGAGCGGCACCGTGACGAGCATCGAGCCCTGCTCCTCGCCAACGAAGAGCCCCGGGTCGTTGCAGTCGGCGAACCCCATCGTCTGCACGCCGGCCTGAGCGGCGGCACCTGCCCACCCGTGATCGGCAACGACGAGGTCCGGCGGCTCGCCGAGGCCGGCGAGGAGCGTCCGCATGTAGTGCGGCGAGTGGGTGTGCAGCAGGTTGCCGCCGTGGCGGTAGGCGTGGACGCCGGTGATGTCGTACACGTCGTGCGACGGGGCGCTGACGACGCGGCAACCCGCGCCGCGCAGCGCGGCCGCGACCGCCTGGTGCACGGGCAGGAGGTTGGCCGGGTGGCCGGTGGCGAGGAGGACGGACTCGCGCCGCGCGGCGGCCTGGCGAAGGCGGGCGCGCATGGCGGTCAGCCGTTCGATCGTGCGGTCCGGGTCGATGGTGTCGATCCCGTCGTACGCGAGATCGGGGTTGATGCCCACCCTGTCCGCCATCACGGTCAGCAGCCGCGCGAAGGACCAGTCGCCGGTCAGCGTGATGCCGAAGGTGACGTTGTCGTCGCCGGCGAGGGTGCGGCGGATGTTGTCGATGTTGTTGCCGCGCGTGGTGGCCACCTTGCCCGCGATGGCGGACGCGACGAGGTGGGCGCGGAGGTCGGCGGTTTCGGCTGTCATGTCCGTCCGAGGCTAGCGGGGTCGCGCCCGTTCTGCGCGCGGGCCTCGATGGGGGTGCGGGAGGGGTTGCGGTGCGTCGCTCCTGGCGACAGATTTGTCGGGGGCCCCAGGTGAGGCTCCTGCCGGACGGAAGGAACCCGCAAATGCCAGCCATCACTCCGAATCTGTGGTTCGACATGCAGGCCGAAGAGGCCGCCAACTTCTACCTGTCCGTGTTCAAGAACTCGCGCATCGTCTCCATCGCCCGCTATACCGAGGCCGGTCCGGGACCGGACGGCTCGGTCATGACGGTCGAGTTCGAGCTCGACGGCCAGCGGTTCGTCGGCATCAACGGCGGCCCGCAGTTCCCGTTCAGCGAGGCGGTGTCGTTCCAGATCGACTGCGAGGACCAGGGCGAGATCGACTACTACTGGGAGCGCCTGTCCGACGGCGGCCGGGAAGACCAATGCGGGTGGCTCAAGGACAAGTACGGGCTGTCGTGGCAGGTGGTCCCGAAAGGCATGGCGGACTTCTTCGACAACTCCGACAAGGAGCGCACGCGCCGCGCGATGGAGGCGATGCTCGGTATGCGCAAGATCGACGTCGCGACCCTGCAAGCAGCCGCCGACACCGTCAACGACCAATCGTGAGACCCAGCCGATCGCCGCATTCCGCAATGCGAAAGGTGTTCAGCTCGGCAGGCTGCCGTCCTCGACAGCCGTCAGCAGGTCGAGCAGTGTCGTCGCCTCCCAGACCCTGTTGCGTTTTGCGCTGCCCGTGAGACTGAGCACCCCTGCCTCCTCCATCGCGGCTATGGCCGCGCGGGCCTGCGGAGCGCTGCGACGCGTGGCGGCCGCGACGATCGGGACATTGAGAACGGGGTGCGCCGGCAGTACATCGATGAGTTCCCACACCGCGGAGTCACGGCGAAGGCTCCGCACCGCTGCGCGCCACTCAGCTTGAGCAGCTTCGACTGCCTCGAGATAGTGCAGCGCCAGGCTCGCCGCCTCGGTTGAGGCGAGGGCGAACATCTCAAGCCAGGCGGCCACATCGCCGTCGCGGAACGCGGTCAGTCCTCGGATGTAGCGGTCACGACGGCGCGCGAGAATGACACTGATCGGCGGCACGTAGCGGGTTGCCAAGCCGCGCCGCCGAAGGACCACGTGCACGAGCGCGCGACCCGTCCGGCCGTTTCCGTCGGCGAACGGGTGGATCGTCTCGAACTGCGCGTGCACCATCGCCGCCTGCATCAGCGGGGAGGAATCGCGCTCGTTGCAGTACGTGACCAAATCTGCCAGCAGGGCCGCGACCAGTTGCGGCGCAGGGGGCACGAACTCGGCCCCGCACGGTGTGTAGTCGTTGCCGCCGATCCAGTTCTGCTCATCGCGGATCGATCCAGCTATCGCGGGGTGGAGGCGCATCATCAGCGCACGATGGATGTCCGCGATGCCCTCCACCGTCACAGCGTCGTCTGTGGCACGGTCAATCGCCAGTTGCATCGCGTCGATCGACGACACGATCTCGCCGAGTGTTGGGGTCAGCCGCCGCAATTCGGCCTCGGCGAAGGCAACCGCACGCACCGGCGCGTGCAGACCCTCGACTTTGGACGAGGCAATCGACTCGGTCCGCAGCAGGAGGCGTGCGAGTGGGGCGAGCGCCCTGTCCGGCCTGCTGTTCAGGGCAGCGATGGCGTGCTCGGCCTCGGCGACCAGGCCTGCCAACTGGCTGTCGAACGTGGGATTGGCCCCGGCGACACCCGCCGGAACGAAATACTCGTACGTGCAGGCCCGTCGATGGCGCGGAGGCGCGGGGGAGGAGGGATCCCAGGCCCATACGGCGCTGACGAAGTGTCCCGGCATCCCTTCCTCCCAGCTTCCTTAAGAAGGGATAATGCGTTAAACCTTCGCAAGACGCAAGCGAGACTACCTGAATAGCCGCCTAAGAGGCGCGTCAGCCGCCCGCGAGCTCCACGGAACGGTCGCGGCAGGCGGTCAGCCCGGCCCGGAGGGCACCTTTCACGTCGTACACGTCGAAGGTCTCGATCGCTGCGGCCGTGGTGCCACCTTTCGAGGTGACCATCGCGCGCAGCTCGGCCGGCGCAGTGCCCGTCTCGCGCATCAGCGTGCCCGCCCCGATGATCGTCTGGGTAGCGAGCGCCGTGGCCGTCTCCTCGTCGAGGCCGAACTCGACGCCGGCCGCGATCATGGCCTCGGCCAGGTAGAACACGTACGCGGGGCCGCTGCCCGACACGGCGGTCACGGCGTCGAGCTGCGACTCGGTGACCCGGCGGACCGGCCCGAGCGGTGCGAGCAGGGCCTCCGTCGTCGCGAGGTGCTCGTCGGTGGCCGCCGAGCCCACCGCGACCGCGCTCATCCCCTCGCCGACCAGCGCCGGCGTGTTGGGCATGACGCGGACCACGGGGGTGCCGGCAGGCAGGCGCTCCTCGATGAACCGCGACGTGACGCCGGCGGCGATCGACACGGC
>JAVEEB010000373.1 GCA_030840665.1 Frankiaceae bacterium
TCGCTCTTCTGCAGGGCCGTGACCGCGGCCACCGTGCCGTGCATGCCCGGCATGCCGAGGTGCTGCGGGTGGCTGTCCGGGAACGCGCCCCGCGCCATGAGAGTGGTGACGACCGGGATGCCCGTCAGCTCCGCGAGGCGCTTGAGTTCCGCCGACGCGCGGGACTTGATGATGCCGCCGCCGACGTACAGGACCGGCCGCTTGGACTCGACGATGAGCTTCGCGGCCTCCTTGACCTGCTTCGCGTTCGGCTTGCCGACGGGGCGGTAGCCCGGCAGGTCCATCTCCGGCGGCCACGAGAACGTCGTCATCGACTGCTGGACGTCCTTGGGGACGTCGACGAGCACCGGACCGGGGCGGCCCGAGGAGGCGAGGTGGAAAGCCTCGGCGACGATGCGCGGGATGTCGTCCGCGTTGCGCACGAGGAAGTTGTGCTTCGTGATCGGCATCGTGATGCCGCAGATGTCCGCCTCCTGGAAGGCGTCCGTGCCGATCAGCGGACGCGAGACCTGGCCGGTGATGAACACGGTCGGGACCGAGTCCATGTAGGCGTCCATGATCGGCGTGACCAGGTTCGTGGCGCCCGGTCCGGACGTCGCCATCGCGACGCCGACCTTGCCTGTCGCAAGGGCATAGCCCTCGGCGGCGTGCCCGGCGCCCTGCTCGTGGCGGACCAGGATGTGGCGCAGGTCGCTGTCGAAGAGCGGGTCGTACGTGGGAAGGATCGTGCCGCCCGGAAGACCGAAGACGACCTCGGCGCCGCATGCCTGCAGGGACATGACCAATGACTGCGATCCGGTGACTTGTTCGGTCATCTTGTCTTCCTCTTCTGTGGTGCGGGGCGTAGTGCCGGTGATCACTGACGGGTATCGGGCAACAAAAAAGCCCCACGGCCTATGAAAGGCGACGAGGGGCTGCGCGCTGGCGGTGAGAGGAAACTCAGCCAGCGCGCTCGATAACTACGAGAAGGGTGTGGCGCACGACGCTGACTTTCCCCGACCATCGCCCACCTGTCAAGGCCGACAGTAAGTGATTCTGGCACGCCTCGGTCTGGAGGAGGCCGACCGGCGGCATGCCGCGCGAGGAGTTTGCCGCCCGTTCGTCGTACCGTGATCATGTGAACATGCCGACCGGGAGCTGCGCCGAGTGCGGATTTGCCTGGGACGTGTCGTACGACGAGGCGGTCGGCATCGTCGGCGCGTCCCCGCGGTGGTTCGCCAAGGCGTTCGACGGCGGGCAGTTCCTCGAGCCGCCCGCAGGCGTGTGGTCGGCGAAGGGCTATGTGTGGCACGTCGTGGACATGATGCGCATCGGCACCGAACGGCTGTGGATGCTGCGGCTCGATCCCACCAGGGGAATCGCCCCCTGGGATCCGGACGCGATGGCCGAACAGCGCTCGTACGAAAAGCTGTCCGCGCCGGTAGGACTCCTCTCATTGGAGGGTGCCGCGCGGGATTGGGTGGCCGCCGCCCGTGAGGCGCCGCGCGACATCCGGGCAGCGCATCCCCTCTTCGGGACCATGGATGCGGCGTTGATCGCGACGTTCGCGGCGCACGAGGTCGTGCATCACACGTTGGATGTGCGGCGGCAACTCCCGACGCCGTAGCCCGTTATCGAACTGTGTCCGGCGGCTGCATCCTGGCGGGTGGTTGCGGAGTCTTCTTGTTCACAGACAAGGAGAACTCATGAACACTAATCGCAAGGTGGGGATCGTGGCAGCCGCTGCCGCGCTCGCCACATTGGCCGGCAATCAGTCGTCGTTCGCGACGTCGAGAGTGCAGGCCGCGGCACCGATCGCCAGCGTCGGCACTGCCTCCACCGCGACGCGCGCCGCCGTCGCGCCGCCCGTCGCCAAGCCGCCCGTCGCCAAGCCGCCCGTCGTCGTGCCCGTTGTGCAGGGCCCACCCGCGTGGCACAAGCAGACGTGCGTCATCGATGCCGGCCCCGTGCACTTCCGCAAGCCGGAGGCCGCGATGCGTTACCTCGCGGCCGCATGGAACTGCAGCGACCTGCGCGCGATGCGGCGAGTTACCAATCCCGACTCCCGCACCCAACTCCAATGGATGACCGCGGAAGCGACGAACCTGCAGTTGGTCGGCTGTGTGGACTACGGCGTTCCCGGCCGCCACATCTACACGTGTTCCTTCACGCACGACTACCCCAAGGGCGTCGCCCACGAGATCCCGACTGCCACGGGTAAGGGCCAAGCGTTTCTGTCGGTGTCGCCGGCGCGCCGCCCCGGGTGGTACGTATCGGTTTCGCAGGGCTGCGGCTGACCGCTCGTCGGCACTATTTCTGCGCCGGGACCATCGGTTTTGAGCGTACGTGGGAAATCTTCTGGCCTGCATGCATTGACACCCAGCTGGTCTAGTCCAATTGTGTCCGATATGTCGTTTCTGGGCCCGAGCGCGAGCTGTCCTCGCGAGGGGCAGATTCCATCCATCGGCCTTTGGGAGAGCTCGTGCATCGAGTGGGATCAGTACGCGGGTCAGCGATAGTTGCGGCAGCGCGGACGAACGTGCACGGCCGGATTTCCCGGAAGTGGGCGGCGGCCGCAACGGCAGCAGCTCTCACAGCGGCGACGGGCGCGGCCATCATGGCTGGCACGGGCTCCGTCGCCTCGGCCTCGCCGCCATTGCCGACGCACCTCATCACCGGCTACTGGCAGAACTTCGTCAACGGGGCCACTGCGTTGAAGCTGTCCGCCGTGCCGAAGGCGTACACGATCGTCGCAGTGTCGTTCGCCGACGCGACCTCCACTCCAGGGGCGGTGTCCTTCACGCTCGACTCGGGGCTGTCGTCCGCGGTCGGTGGTTACACGGACGCGCAGTTCAAGGCTGACATCGCGACGCTGCACTCCCGCGGCCAGAAAGTCATCATCTCGATCGGTGGCCAGAACGGCACGATCAGCGTGAGCGACTCAGGGTCGGCCACCAACTTTGCGAACAGCGTCTACAGCCTCATGCAGACCTACGGGTTCGACGGGGTCGACATCGACCTCGAGAACGGCGTGAACCCGACGTACATGACACAGGCTCTCAACTCACTGGCCTCGAAGGCCGGGACCAACCTCATCATCACGCTCGCCCCGCAGACCATCGACATGCAGTCGACGGGGATGGCGTACTTCCAGCTCGCCCTCAACATCAAGTCCATCCTGACGATCTCGAACATGCAGTACTACAACTCGGGCTCGATGAACGGCTGCAACGGCAACGTCTACGCGCAGGGCACCGAGGACTTCATGACTGCCCTCGCGTGCATCCAGCTCCAAGGGGGTCTGCGGCCGGACCAGGTTGGCCTCGGCCTCCCGGCGACGACATCGGCAGCCGGTGGCGGCTACGTCTCGCCGGGGGTCGTGAATGCGGCCCTCGACTGCCTGTCGATGGGCACCAACTGCGGGTCCTTCAGGCCCTCGACGACGTGGCCGGGCATCCGCGGCGCGATGACGTGGTCGGTCAACTGGGACGCCTCGAGCGGCTACGCGTGGTCCAACGCCATCTACGCGCACCTGCCGGCCTTGCCCGGCGGGACAGGCCCCACAGTCACCCCGACCCCGACCCCGACACCGACCCCGACGGTGTCGGGTTCCTGCGGAACGACGAACGTCGCCCAGGGCAAGGCGGCCACGTCATCGTCCAACGAGACAACGGCGTTGACGCCGAACCTCGCGGTCGACGGCAACACCGGAACGCGATGGGCAAGCGCATTCGCCGACCCGCAGTGGCTCCAGATCGACCTTGGCAGTTCACAGTCGATCTGCAAGGTCGTTCTCAACTGGGAGGCTGCGTACGGCAAGTCGTTCCAGGTGCAGACGTCCGCCTCCGCATCCGGGCCGTGGACAACGTTGTACAGCACGACGACGGGGACCGGCGGCGTGCAGACGCTCGCCGTCGCGGGCTCCGGGCGGTACGTGCGGATGAACGGCACGGTGCGTGCGACGGCGTACGGCTACTCGCTGTGGGAGATGCAGGTCTTCACGGGTGCCGGCGCGACACCGACTCCCACTCCGACGCCGACGCCGACGCCGACACCGACCCCCACCACCTCTGTCACGCCCTCGGGCAGCATTGTGAACGGCGGCTTCGAAGCAGGATTGTCGCCATGGACGTGCCAGAACGGTGGTGGTGTCGTGACGACCCCGGCGCACACGGGAACGCACGCCGTGCAGGTCGTCACGTCGGCCAGCGCGACGGGTGACTGCACGCAGACGCTGGCGCTTGCCGCCAACCACGCGTACACGTTGCGCGGTTGGGTGCAGGGCAACTACGCGTACGTCGGCGTCTCGGGTGGCGCGACGGCGAGCACGTGGACGTCGTCGGCCGCGTGGACGCAGCTGTCCGTCCCGTTCACGACGGGAGCGAGCGGCACGGTGACGGTGTACGTGCACGGCTGGTACAGCCAGGGCAACGTGTACGCGGACGACTTCTCCGTCAGCTGACCCTCGAACGTACGACGGCTCCGCTGCTCAACGCAGCGGGGCCGTCGCCATGTCCGGCGGAAAACTCTGGCGCAACGTGAAGGCCCTGGGTGAGACGCCGTTGGCGCGCAGATCGCGGACGCGGTCCTCCGCCTCGTCGGTGGTCGGGCGGTGCCCGGCGCGGACCCACCAGCAGACCGTGTACGCCTCGCTCATCTTCTCGAACCATTCACGTCGCCGGCGCAGCACCTGGCGATGCAGCTCCCCGAACACGAAGGCCGCCAACTCTTCGACGCCGGTCCACACGGACATGTTCACGATGAGACCGGCCGCCCCGCCCACGTCCCACTCGAAGGCCTGGACGGCCGTTGCGTTGCCGTCGTCGTCCATCAACCGCCACACGAATCCGGGCGCTTGTTCGGCTGCCGCGTTCACCGGGTCAAGGAGGTCGACGAAGTCTTTCAGCGCCGGCGCGTCCAGCGGCGCCACCAGGCGGGCGATGTTGACCTGCGCAAGCTCGAACGGCATCGGCCAAGTCTGCCACGACACCGTTGCCGCCCTCCGGCCATGAGCAGGCACTAGGAATTTCCATGGGGCGGCCGATGGTCTGCGGTCAGGTGTCAGACGTTTCAGACAGCCCGGTGACCGTCGAGCACGACCGCACCGCCGACTGCTGCCTCACCCGGCCCCACGGGCGCTGCCAGCAGGCGCGACCCTCGACCTTGCGCGATGGCGAGGCGGACCTGCAGCGCCGACGCCAGCCGGATCGCCGCGGAACCGGTGGCCTCGTCCTCGACGATGCCGAAGGCACTCGCGAAGGCGCGGGCCCGGACTTTGCCGGCGGCTCGGTCCGTCCATGCCCACCGATATTCGTGCACCTTCGCGGCCGGGGGCTCTGCCGCATCAATCTGAGCTGCGGAACCGGTCTCGACGAGTGTCCAATCGGGGCACCAGGCCGCCTGGGCACGCACCCACCAATCGCCTCCCTCCGCCCAGCAGGAAACGACGCCCGCGGGCGGCCGCAGCTCTGCCGGCGCCGCACCGACCTGCGCCAGCAGCCACGCCGTGCCGACCATCGGGTGACCTGCGAAGGGCAGCTGGATCTCCGGCGTGAAGATGCGGCACGTCGCGGTAGCGACGTCGTCAACGAAGACAGTCTCGCTGTACGCCAGGGTTGCCGCGATCCGCTGACACTCCGCGTCGTCGAGATCAGCCGACTCGAGCAGTACACCCAGGTGGTTACCGCCCGAACCGTCGATCTCCGTAAACACGCGCAACACGCTGACGTCTCGCTCCATCCGTCGACAGTGCCGGATCCAGGCCGTCGACGCAACACGCTTTGCCACGAGCCATGTCCACATGTCGAGACGAGTTGCCCAAATAGCAAGACCGGGCTACCGTCACCACCGACAGCCCTTGACCGTGGAGGAACGATGACAACACCGGAATCCGTGTACACAAACGGCCATCACCCGTCCGTACTCGCTTCGCACCGATGGCGCACCGCGGTGAACTCAGCCGCGTACCTGCTCCCCCACCTTCATTCCGGCGCAACGTTGCTCGACGTCGGTTGCGGCCCCGGGACGATCACCGCCGACATTGCGCGGCTGGTTGCCCCAGCGCGGGTGACGGCCATCGAGATCAGCGAGGAGGCGCTTGACCTCGGCCGCGACGAGGCGGCCCGTCAAGGCGTCACGACCATCGACTTCGCCGTCGGCGACGTGCACGACCTGCAGTTCGCGGACGACACATTCGTCGTCGTCCACGCACACCAAGTGCTGCAGCACGTGCCGGATCCGGGGCAGGCGTTGCGCGAGATGCGACGCGTCTGCCGGCCGGGCGGCATCGTCGCCGCGCGCGACAGCGACTACGCGACGTTCACGTGGTGGCCGCCACTGCCGGAGCTCGACGAGTGGCGCGACCTCTACACCAGCCTCGCCCGCTCCAACGGCGGCGAGCCCGATGCCGGCCGCCGGCTGCTGTCGTGGGCGCAGCAGGCAGGCTTCGAAGAGGTCGTCGCAACGTCGAGCACCTGGTGCTTCGCGACGCCCGAGGACAGGCTGTGGTGGGGTTCGATGTGGGCCGCACGGATCACGCAGTCGGGGATCGCGAAGCAGGCTGTGCAATCAGGTGCCACCGATGCGGCCGGTCTCGCCCGCATCGCCGACGGCTGGCGCCGGTGGGCCGCGGCCGACGACGGATGGCTCTCGATCCTGCACGGCGAGATCCTGGCCACGGCCTGATCGGCCCGCGCCGGCCGACGAGCGTGCGCAACCGTCGGGCTCTTCGGGGCGTCTCACCGATCATGAGGCTCGCGAGAATCACGATCCTGCTTTCGGCCGCCGTCCTTGCGTCTGGCTGCGCGCCGACCGGGACGACGGGCAGGTCCGCTCCGGCGGCGACCGCATCCACACCCAGGTCGACGACCGCAGCCCCGACTCCCGAGGAGAATCGACGCCTGGCGACCGCCGAGGCCGACCGATTGCTTGCACTGCCTCAGCTCCCTCCCGGCGCCGTCGAGCGGCAGGACGCGCCCTCGGGGCTGTCGGGGCCATGGATGGGCACCCCTGCGACCAGTTCTCTGATCGACCACTCGCGCTTCTGGCGAGTCCCGATGTCGATGGAGGACACCCTGGCGTGGTTTCGCGCGCACCCGCCGGCGGGACTGTCTGAAAACGGCTCTTCGCAGGGATTCAGCCCCTCCCATAAATCGGCGGGCGTCAGCTACTCCGCACCCGACTCACCGGCCTGGCGCGGCGCGGCACTCGAGGTCGGTGTCGCCGCAACCGGCGCCACGGTCAGCGACATCCGGGTGGACGCCCTGACCGAATGGTGGGACCCGGTCCCGATGCAGGTGACAGTCGAGGGGACGCGACTGCGGATCGCGGTCGCCGACCCCTGCCCGGCCAGCGACCGCGGGTACGTAAGCGTCCAGAACGCGGGCGACGACCTCTCCTCGGCGCTGCTTCCGTCGGGCGCGCCCACCGGAGCCCTCGTCTGCTCCTACGAGGGGATGAACGGCACGACGTACGCACTGCAACGCTCGACCAGCCTCGACCCGACGGAGGCGGGAAAACTGGCGGCGGCCATCGCCGGCACCTCGCTGAACCACCTCGATGACGTCGTCAGGAGTTGTCCCAGGGACGACACGTCGATGACCGTGCTCGCGTTCAGTTACCCCGGCCGCCAAGACGTCGACATCTGGTACCACCGAACAGGTTGCCGCAGCATCTCGAACGGGAGCATCGTTGCGTCTCCGAGCGAGGCCTTCATGGACCTGGCCGCCAATTTCGCGGGCTGAAGCCTGATCGCCGGAGCCGAACGCGATTCAACTCAAGAGCTTCCCGCGCCGATGATTTCTTCATGTTGATCGCCCGTCGGCCTCAGGCGAAGAGCCTGCCGAAGGGGCTGCGCCTCGCCCGCCCCTGCGACCTCGTG
>JAVEEB010000375.1 GCA_030840665.1 Frankiaceae bacterium
GCCGCGCACGTCGGACCGCTCGCTTTATGCACCACTGAGCTCGACGTTGCGGAGTTTTTTCGCCGACCAGCACGTCGCCGCCCCCCGCGGTCGCTACACCGTGACCCTGCGGTGCCGCGCCAAGCTCGACGTCACCTCGCTCGAGGACTTCACGGCGACGATTGCCGTGGACAGTCATGGTCGCTACGCGGCTCTCGGGGATGCGGCTCGCGTCTTTCCGAAACCCGACGACGGTGATGCACTCGGTTCGGCCGGATCCGCTGGATTCACCCCGTCGGGGGAGCAACTGGCGGGTGCTCTGCCCGCGGTGGCCGATTCGGCGCATCGCTCGTCGTACACCTGGCAATTGCTTGTCGCTCTTGTTGCGCTCGTCGGCGGCCTGGTCGTCGTCCGGCGTATGTCTCCTCGTCCGGGCACTCGCCCGGACGCAAGCACGAACCTACGGAAGGTTGGACAGTGACAATTCCCGCACGCGGTTGCGCCGCCCTGTTGTCGGCCGTGGCGGTTGCCGCCGGTGTGGCGGTCATCACGACCGCACCGGCGAACGCCGCTTCGCTCGGCAAACTCGCCATCACGCCCACGAAGGGCACGGCCGGCAACGGAACCATCGCGGATGAGGGCTCGCTCATCTCCGTCAAGACGTCGGCGGGCTGTGCAGCCGGGGCCGACTCGTTCTTCGTCACCATCACCGGTGGCGGCTTCACTACTCTCGGACACCCGACGTACGTTGTCGGCAAGCGCCTCCTGGCGGATGCCGGTTCCCTGAGCCCGAGCGACCCCATCCTTACGCCGTTGTCGCAGGTGCTGTCGGAGACTGCCAAGGACGCGGGGGTCACGCTGGCCAAGGGCGTGTACACGCTCACACTGAGCTGCGTCTCCGGCGTCGGCAGCACGAACGTCGGCGATTTCACGGGAACATTCACGATGACCGACGGCACGCACTTCGCCATCGGCAGCGCGGTCGTCCCGCCGGTGGTCCACGTCGTCGGCTTCAAGGCCAAGCCCACCACGACTGGCGTGTTCAAGGTCGGCAAGACAGTCTCGATCTCGCGTGTCACCTGGCGGCCGACCACCGTCAGCGTCTCCTTCCGCTGGCGCCGTGATGGTGTGGCCATCAGGGGTGCGACCAAGAGCAAGTACGTGCTCGTCAAGGCGGACAAGGGTCATCGGGTGTCGGTCACGTTGACGGTGACCAAGACCGGCTACAAGGCGCTGCGCTTCACGACGGCGGCAAAGAAGGTCGCGTGACCACAGTCGCGCCGCCGGCACCGGCGGGAGGGCCCCTCATCGGGACCCTCCCGCACGGTGTCGTCCCATCAGACGGACGATCGATCGTCGTACGGCGACCACGCCGGCCGTCGCCCACGCGCAAGGCCGGGGTCGTCGGAGGAACCCTGACCGCGCTCGCCGCCTTGGGGCTGGGCGTGTTCCTCCAGTTCGCCGGCGTCGGCCGGCTTGCCGAACAGCGCGACCAGCAGGTGCTCTTCGACCAGTTGCGTTCGGATCTGGCGAACGCGGTGACGCCGATCGGCCCGACCGACTACACGGGCCGGGTCGTGCGGCTCGGGTCTCCCGTTGCGCTGCTCGAGATTCCGGCCATCGGCGTGCACCAGGTGGTGGTGGAGGGCACCAGCTCGTCCGTGACCGCCACCGGGCCGGGGCACCGCCGGGACTCGGTGATGCCGGGTCAGGTGGGGTCATCCGTCGTGTTCGGGCGCTCCGGCGCGTATGCCGCACCATTCGCCCGCCTGAAAGACCTGCACGTCGGGGATGCGATCCGGGTGACGACCGGACAGGGTGTCCAGGAGTTCCGGGTCACGGCCCTGCGACGTGCCGGGGACGCGGACACGGGTCTGGTGGCAGGGGAAAGCCGGCTCACGCTGGTGACGGCGGATGGACCGGCGTTCCTGCCGACCGGCGTCCTGCGTGTCGACGCAGCCCTCGGGTCGCCGCCACAACCCGTCGCTCCGATGGTCGCGGCCCCCCCGGTTACTGACGCGGAAAAGGCAATGGGTGCTGACTATTCGCACACCTTTGCCCTCGTGCTGTGGCTAGAGCTGCTGCTGGTGGCCGCTGTGCTGCTCACGTGGTCGCGGGCGCGCTGGGGGCGCTGGCAGACCTGGCTGTGCGGCGGACCGATCCTGGCCTTCCTCGGTGTAGTGGTCGCCGATCACATCGCTCAGCTCTTCCCCAATCTGCTGTGACTCCCGTCCCCGCTGCTCGCCCCGAGAGGTCTCCCGTGCCGATCCCCACGACGCACCGTCCATCAGCCCGGTTGGATGGCGGCGCGAACTCGACGATCACCATCGACCGCGCGCGCACCGAGTCACCGGATGGCCGCGAGCCGGCCGCCGATGGGCGTGAGCAACCGTCCACCCTCGAGGCCCGCGGGATCGCCGCCTGGTTCGGCGACCGGCTCGTCCTGGACGACGTGTGGCTGACGATGCCGCCTGCTGTCGTGACTGCGCTGATCGGTCCGTCCGGCTGCGGAAAGTCGACGTTCCTGCGGATCCTCAACCGCATGCACGAGCTGGTGCCAACGGCGGCGATGGCGGGGGAGGTGCTGCTCGACGGCGTCGATCTGTACGCCCCTGAGCGGCGGCTGACGGACGCGCGTCGCGAAGTGGGCATGGTTTTCCAGAAGCCGAATCCCTTTCCCGCGATGTCGATCTACGACAACGTCCTCGCGGGCCTGCGCCTCACGGGACGCCGACTGGACACCGCGAGCAGGGACGCGCTCGTCGAGGAGACACTGTCGAAAGCGGGGCTGTGGCGTGAGGTGCGTGACCGCCTGCGCCAGCCGGGGGGCGCGCTGTCGGGTGGGCAACAGCAGCGGCTCTGCATCGCACGGGCTCTCGCGGTCGCTCCCCGGATCCTGCTCATGGACGAGCCGTGCTCAGCGCTTGACCCGTCGTCCACCCGCCGGATCGAGGAAACGATCGAGCACCTTTCGACTGACATCACCGTCGTGATCGTGACCCACAACATGCAACAAGCGCAGCGGGTCTCACAGCAGTGCGCCTTTTTTCTCGCTGAGGACGGTGAGCCCGGGCGGATCGTGGAACATGGCCCGACCTCGGCGATGTTCCACGATCCCCAGGACCAGCGCACCGCGGACTACGTCGAGGGACGGTTCGGATGATGCGCGGGACAAGGTCGGCGGCGCCGTGGCTCGCGTTGGTCTGCAGCATGGGCGCTCTCGCCGTCGCAACCATCTCCGTGATGACCGAGCGCCGCGTGTTGTTCCTCATCGTGCCCATAGGTGCATTCGTCGGTTGGTCCACACCGCGCGTCAGTGGCAAGCGGCGAGTTTCGCTGTCCGTCCTGGGCGCCCTCACAGTGATTGCCTGCGCCCTCGCGGCGGACTGGGTGGCCACCACGTGGGGCTTCATTCGCCTCGGTGTGCCGGCCGGCTCCGTGCTGGGGCACCCCAGCGGCGTTCTGCGTTTCCTCATGGACAACGTCTGGCGCCCAACGGACGGCGCATTGACGTTCGCGGGCGCGCT
>JAVEEB010000483.1 GCA_030840665.1 Frankiaceae bacterium
TCGCCGACGAGCTCCGCGATTGCCGCAGGGGCGCCCGTCACCGTTGCCATGCGGACCGTCGGCGGGAAACGCAGCGATCGCCGTTCGGCCAATTCGCCCACCGCGTAGCCGCTGGGGTCCCAGCGGATGAGCGCCTGGACCGGCGCGAGGGCAGGGTCGGCGGTGACGACGACCCGGCCGCCCTCCGGCGCGGACCGGGCCAGGGCGGCGGCGTTCAGCCAGCGACGCACGGCCTCCTCCCCCGACCGCAGATCGGCCCGCGCCAGCACCGAGCGGGCGTCGAGAAGCAGCACGACGCCGTACCCACCGTCGGCCGCGGGCTCGGCGCCAGGGGTGGCGACGACGACGTGTGCCCCACCGGGCACATGGCTGAGGATGCGCTCGCCCGAAGACGTCCGGATGGGCACGCCGGGGAACGCGCGGCCCAACTCCTCGGCCGTGCGGATCGCGCCCACCGCCGTCGCCCGCAGCGTGCCGCTGCCGCAGGTCGCGCACGTCCAGTCGGCGGCAGGCACCCCGCACCAACGGCAGGAGGGCACCCCGCCCGGCTGCCCGGGGCGGCCGGATCCGCGCCCGAGCGGGCCCGCGCAGTGCCGGCAGCGGGCGGGCTCCCGGCACTGCCCGCAGGCCAGGCCGGGCTGATAGCCGGCGCGGGGCACCTGGACGAGGACGGGCATCCCGGCGGCGAGCGCGTCGCGGGCGGCCCGCCAGCCCACCGTCGGCAGCCGCGCGGCGCGGGCCAGCGGGTCCGCTCCGCCGCTCTCGTCGCCGATGCCGATCACCCGGGGTGCGCGTGCGCGCAGCTCGTCCCGCCGCGGCGAGACCTCCTTCGCCCAACCCGTCGCCACGAGGTGCGCGGCCTCGGTCGTCATGGCGTGGCCCCCGATCAGCGCCGCGGCACCGGCCAGGTGCGACCGGAGGACGAGGAGCTCGCGCGTGTGCGGGTAGGGGGCGTGTTGCTCGACGTGCAGGTCATCGCCGTCGTCCCAGATCGCGACGAGCCCGAGGTTGCTGACCGGCGCGAACGCAGCTGCCCGCGTGCCCAGGACGATGTTGACCGCACCCCGGCGCACCGCCAGCCAGCGCCGGTAACGCTCCGCGGGGCCGCTGTCGGCGGCCAGGCAGACGTGCCGGCCCGGGCCCAGTCGAGCCGTGACCGCGGCGTCCAGGACAATCAGATCCCGGGCATCGGGGACGACGACGATCGCCCCGCGGCCGGCCACGGCGGCGGCGGCGACAGCGGCCGCCAACTGGTCGGCCCACGACTGGCCCGGCAGCGCCGTCCAGACCGCGCGCGGCGCCTTGCCTTCGGTCAGGGCCACGAGCAGCGCAGGACCGCTGTCGTACGCGGACCACGGATCCTCGCCGCCACCGGGCTCGGGCTCGCCGACCGGCACCACCGCATCGGCCGGGGTCGTCGGGGTCGTCGGGGTCGGCCGAACCTCGGCGGCCTCCACCCTGGCGTGCCGCGGCGGGATGGCGAGTCGAAGGACGTCGCTCACCGAACCGGCCCAGTGCTGGGCGACCGCCTCCGCGAGCTCCGCCACGTGCGGGGTGAGGACGGGCTCGGCCGACACCGCAGCCGCGAGGTAGGCGAGCTGTCCAAGGTGCTCGGACACCTCGACGCGTTCGCGGACCCAGCCGTCGACGAGCCGGCCGGCAAATCGCACGCGCACCCGCGAGCCGACGACGGCCTTCTCGTGCCACTCCGCAGGCACCAGGTAGTCGAACAGCCGGTCGAGGTGCGCGAGGCCGACATCGACGATGACCCGGGCGACCGGCAGTTCGGGCGCTGGCGTGCGAGCCCGGGCAGGCGCCCGGGGGCGCGCCGCACGGGCGACGTGGACCGGTGGCGTCGGCGCTGCAGTGGACATGGGCCTGTCCTACCGCTCGCCTGCGACAGCGGGCGGCCTAAAGGCCGACGGCCGAACGCAATCCGTCGACGCGGTTGGTCGCTTCCCACGTGAAGTCGAGGTCGGTGCGGCCGAAGTGGCCGTACGCGGCCGTTGGCGCGTAGATGGGCCGCAGGAGATCGAGGTCACGGATGATCGCGGCCGGGCGGAGGTCGAAGACCTGCTCGACTGCGGTCTGGATGCGCTCCGGGGCGACTGTCTCGGTGCCGAACGTCTCGACGAACAGGCCGACAGGGTGGGCACGGCCGATCGCGTACGCCACCTGCACCTCGCAGCGCGAGGCCAGGCCGGCGGCGACGACATTCTTCGCCACCCAGCGCATCGCGTAGGCGGCGGAGCGGTCGACCTTGGACGGGTCCTTGCCGGAGAAGGCGCCGCCACCGTGGCGGGCCATGCCGCCGTACGTGTCGACGATGATCTTGCGGCCCGTGAGGCCGGTGTCGCCCATGGGCCCACCGATCACGAACTTGCCGGTGGGGTTGACGAAGATGTTGTAACCCTCGTGGTCGATGCCGTACTCCGCGAGGACCGGCTCCACCACGTGCTCGATAACGTCGGGCGACAGCAGCGTCGGGATGTCGATGTCGTCCTGGTGCTGGCTGGAGATGACGACGGTGTCGAGCCGAACGGGCCGGCCGTCGACGTACTCGATCGTGACCTGCGTCTTTCCGTCCGGGCGCAGGTAGGGCACGACGCCGTCCTTGCGGACCTGCGTGAGCCGGCGCGACAGGCGGTGCGCGAGCGCGATCGGCAACGGCATGAGCTCTGGCGTCTCATCGCAGGCGTAGCCGAACATCATGCCCTGGTCGCCGGCGCCCTGACGGTCGAGCTCGTCGTCGTCACCTTCGACACGCATCTCGTACGCCGTGTCGACACCTTGGGCGATGTCGGGCGACTGGGCGTGGATCGACAGCGAAACGCCGCAGCTCGCGCCGTCGAAGCCCTTCTTCGAGGAGTCGTAGCCGATCTCGAGGACCCGCTCGCGGGCGATCGTCTCGACGTCGACGTACGCCTCGGTCGTGACCTCGCCGGCGATGTGGATCTGGCCGGTGGTGATGAGCGTCTCGACGGCGACACGGCTGGAGGCGTCGGCTTTTAACAGCGCGTCCAGGATCGAGTCGGAGATTGCGTCGGCAATCTTGTCGGGGTGTCCCTCGGTGACGGACTCGGACGTGAAAAGGCGGCGCGACACAGGCCCTCGCAGGGTCGTAGGAAGGTTCCGGGCGGAGTCTAGCGGGACGTTCTTTCGGGCCCAAGGCAACGCGCCACGGCGTCCCATACCGAGTCGGCCAGCGCCTCCTTGGAACCCAGTGGGACCTCGGTCTCCCGGCCGCCCGCTTCGAGGATGACGCCCTCGTTGTCGGTGCGCTCGAAACCGCGGGTCTCCCCCACCGGGTTGACCACCATGACGTCGGCGCCCTTGGCGGCCAGTTTTGCGCGACCGTTCGCCAACGCGTCGTCCGTCTCGGCGGCGAAGCCGACGATCACCTGACCCGGCCGCCGTCCCAGGGCTAGGGACGCGAGGATGTCGTCGTTGCGGACGAGGTCGAGGAACGTCGGCTCGTCGACACCCTTCTTGATCTTCGTCGTCGACGGATGGGCGGGCCGGAAGTCCGCGACGGCGGCGGCCATGACGACCACGTCGGCCTCGGCGGCAGCGGCGGTCACGGCCAGGCCGAGCTGCCGGGCGCTGCCCACGGCGACGAGCTCAGCGCCGGCCGGTGGGGTGAGGGTGACGTTTGCGGCGATGAGGGTGACTCGTGCGCCGCGGGCAATCGCGGTCGTTGCCAGGGCCCACCCCTGCCGCCCGGAGGAACGGTTGCCGAGGAACCGCACCGGGTCCAGGTACTCCCGCGTGCCGCCGGCCGTGACGACGACGTGGCGGCCGGCGAGATCCAGCGGGAGCTGACCGCGGGCGAGGACGACCCGTGCGACGTCGTACAAGGACTGTGCTTCCGGCAGCCGGCCCTTGCCGCTGTCGGCGCCGGTGAGCCGTCCCACGGCCGGGTCGAGAACGATCGCCCCGCGCTCGCGCAGCCTGGCGACGTTGGCCTGCGTCGCCGGGTGGTCCCACATCTCGGTGTGCATCGCCGGGGCGAAGACGACGGGGCAACGGACGGTCAGCAGCGTCGCCGTCAGTAGGTCATCGGCACGCCCCTGGGCGGCGCGGGCCAGCAGGTCGGCCGTCGCCGGCGCAATGAACAGCAGGTCGGCGGACCGGCCGAGGGCGACGTGCGGGACATCGTGGGGGCCGTCGAAAACCCCCGTCGTCACGGGCTCGCCGGACAGGGCCGCCCACGTCGCGGCGCCGACGAACTCCAGGGCCGAGGGCGTGGGGATCACCCGGACGGCGTGGCCGGATTCCGTCAGCAAACGCAAGAACTCGACGACTTTGTACGCCGCGATGCCGCCGGCGACCCCGAGGAGGACGCGCGGTCGCCCGTCCGCGGTGGTCATGCGAATCGGGCCGGCGGGCTGACTGCTCAGGCCTGCGGTTCGGCGGGCTCGATCAGCAGGAGGTTGGCGTTGACCTCGCGGAGCGCGATGGACAGCGGCTTCTCCTGCACGTGCGTGTCGACGAGTGGGCCGACGTACTCGAGGAGCCCCTCGCCGAGCTGGGAGTAGTACGCGTTGATCTGTCGCGCACGCTTGGCGGCGGCGATCACGAGCCCGTACTTGCCGTCGACCTTCTCGAGCATTTCGTCGATCGGCGGGTTGGTGATGCCCTCGGGGGCAGCGCTGGTGCCGGACAAAGAGAGCTCCAAACGGAAGGGCGGGCGAGACAGCCAGCTGCGTCGGGTGTGCGCGCGGCGTCAGGCGATCGTCATCAAGGCTACCAGTTCGGCGGCCGCCGCCTCGACTGACTCGTTGACGATGCTCACGTCGAACTCGTCCTCGGCCGCGAGCTCGATCCGCGCCGCGGCCAGCCTGCGCTCGATCACGTCGGCGGGCTCGGTGCCGCGTCCGGTGAGGCGGCCGACGAGCGCCTCCCAGCTGGGCGGCTTGAGGAAGACGAATCGGGCGTACGGGAGGACATCGCGGACCTGGCGCGCGCCCTGCAGGTCTACCTCGAGGAGCACGGGGTGGCTGCCGCCGAGCCGATCGAGGACGGGCGCGACGGGGGTGCCGTACAGGTTGCCCCCGTACTCGGCCCACTCGAGCAGCTCGTCGCCCTCGACCATGCGCATGAACTCGTCGCGGCTCACGAAGTGGTACTCGACACCGTCGCGCTCACCGGGCCGCGGATGCCTGGTGGTCACCGAGGTCGACAGCCAGACCTCCGGGTACGAGCGGCGGATCTGCTTGATCACGCTGCCTTTGCCGACCCCGGACGGACCCGCGAGCACCGTCAGCCGTTGCGCAGGGGAATTGCCGGAGTCGTCCTCAGTCGCCGTCACCGGCGAATTCGCGGACCAGGGCCGCTCGCTGGTTGACCCCGAGGCCGCGAACGCGGCGGGTCGGTGAAATGCCGACCTGCTGCATGATCCGGGTCGCGCGGACCTTCCCGACGCCCGGCAAGGCCTCCAACAAGGTCGCCACCTTCAGCTTGCCGATGACGTCGTCGCCCTCGGCGGCCGCGAGGACCTCCGCGAGCGATGTCGACGCGTTCTTCAGCTTCGCCTTCAACGCGGCACGGGCGCGGCGGGCCTCCGCGGCGCGCTCAAGGGCAGCAGCCCGTTGTTCGGGGGTTAACGGCGGCAGCGCCACGGACGTCTCACCTCAGTGCCGGTCGTGCGGACGAGAGAAACCAGCACCGGACCGCATGGTCACGACGTGGTGGACGCAAACTAGCGAATCGAGCGGCCGCGCTCGACAGCGACCCTCCAGCCGCACGGGGCGTCGCCCAAAATGTCTGGATCGGCTCACGTGCGGAGCGACGCCGCGATGCGGGCAGCGGCGGTGCGCGGGTCAGGGTCGCCCGTGATCGGGCGCCCGATCACCAGCAGGTCCGCGCCGTCCGCCAAGGCCTGGGCAGGGGTGGCAACCCGGGCCTGATCGCCCAGCGCCGCGCCCGCCGGACGCACGCCCGGTGTGATGAGGATGACGTGAGGCCCGACCTCCGCACGCAGCGCTGCGACCTCCTGCGGCGAGCAGACGATCGCGCGAGCGCCCGCGCCGACGGCCAAGACGGCCAGCCTGCGCGTGGCGTCCGAGGCCGGCCCACGCAGGCCGATGCTCTCCATGGCCTCGTCGTCGAGTGAGGTGAGCACGGTCACCGCGGCGATGACGACGTCGGGGGCAGCGTCGACAGCGGCGCGGATCATCGCGGCGCCGCCGGTCGCGTGCACGGTCAGGTACGTCGGCT
>JAVEEB010000013.1 GCA_030840665.1 Frankiaceae bacterium
GGGCGGCCGAGGTCTGGTCGAGGGAGGCGGACCTCGACGCACTCGAGTTCGGTGACGAGGCGGTGCTCGACGTCGCGACGTTCTCGCTCGAGGGCCGGCCGATGCGCAACGTGCGTCAGATGGTCAACCGCGTCGAACGAGCGGACTTCACGGCCACGGTGTGCAAGGTGGGCGACCTGCCCAAGGAGCGCCTCGAATCGGTCAGCACCCAGGCGTCATCGTGGACGTCGACCGAGACCGAGCGGGGTTTCTCCATGGCCCTCGGACGGCTCGGCGACCCCGCGGACGGCGAGTGCGTCATCGCCGTCGCCGAGTTGGAGGGGCGGGCCCGGGCCATCCTGCACTTCGTACCGTGGGGTCCTGATGGCCTGTCGCTCGACCTCATGCGACGCGACCGTACGGCGATGCCGGGCCTCAACGAGTTCTTGATCGTCGAGACGTTCAAGGCCGCCGAGCGGCTCGGCTTCCAACGGGTGTCGCTCAACTTCGCCGTCTTCCGCTCCGCCTTGGAACGCGGCGAGCGCATCGGCGCGGGTCCGATCCTGCGGGCCTGGCGAGGGGTCCTCGTGTTCCTCTCGCGGTGGTTCCAGATCGAGACCCTGTACAAGTTCAACGCGAAGTTGATGCCCGAGTGGCAGCCGCGGTTCGTGTGTTTCCCGTCGATGCGGGACGTGCCGCGGATCGCCATCGCGGCGCTCGAGGCCGAGGCGTTCATCAACTGGCCGAAGTTCTCGTGGCACTGGCTGCGGCCGTGGCGGCGCGCGTTCCAGCGGGGGGCTTGATGCGCTCCGGCCTGGCGCACCCTGAGCTCACCGACATCGGGCGCTGCCGCGTCATGGGTGTCGTCAACGTCACCCCCGATTCGTTCTCCGACGGCGGCACGTTCGTCCACGCCGAAGCGGCGATCGCGCACGGCCTGGCGATGGCCGCCGACGGTGCCGACATCGTCGACGTCGGGGGCGAGTCGACGCGGCCAGGGGCAGCACCCGTGGAGCCCGCCGAAGAGTGGCGCCGCGTCGGCCCCGTCGTCACCGAGCTCGCGGCGGCCGGCCTCACCGTCAGCATCGACACGATGCACCGCGTCACCGCCGAGAAGGCCCTGAAGGCGGGCGCCCGCATCGTCAACGACGTCTCCGGTGGCCTCAACGACGCGGACCTTCCGCGGCTCGTCGCTGACGCCGGCGTCCCGTACGTCGTCATGCATTGGCGTGCCCGCAGCGCCGACATGCAGAGCAGGGCCGTGTACGACGACGTCGTCAGCGATGTCTGCCGGGAGCTCTCGGCGCGCGTCGATGCCCTGCTGGTACTCGGAATTTCGGTCGATCAGCTCGTCCTGGACCCGGGCCTGGGCTTCGCCAAGACGGCCGCGCACAACTGGTCCCTGCTGGCGGAGCTCGACGTTCTCCTGGCGCTCGGGCGCCCGCTGCTCGTGGGCGCCTCCCGCAAGTCGTTCCTCGGCGGCCTGCTCGCGGATCCCGACGGCACGCCGCGACCGGCGGACCGGCGCGACGCTGCGACGACCGCGTTGTCGGCTCTCGTCGCCGCCCGCGGAGCCTGGGCGGTGCGGGTCCACGACGTCGCAGCGAGCCGGGACGCCGTCGAAGTCGTTGCTGCACTGGGGAGGCTCGGCCGATGACCGATCGACTCACGATCCACGGGCTGCGGGTGCACGGGAAGCACGGGGTGTTCGAGCACGAGCGTCGAGACGGCCAGGAGTTCGTGATCGACGCCACCCTCGAACTGGACACGCGGTGGGCGGCGGCGTCGGACGAGCTGACCGACGCGGTGGACTACGGGGTGCTCGCGCAGCGGCTCGCCGACGTCGTGGGGGGCGAACCCGTCGCGCTCATCGAACGGCTCGCGCAGATGCTCGCGGACGTTTGTCTGACGGACCCGCGCGTCGCGGCCGCGGTGGTCACGGTGCACAAGCCGCAGGCGCCCATCCCGCTGCCGTTCGGCGACGTGTCGGTCACGATCCGGCGCGAGCGCGCATGAGCGTGCGGGCCGTCGTCGCGGCCGGGTCGAACGTCGGGGACCGAGAGGGCACTCTCAACCGCGGCTTCGCCCTGCTCGCGGTGCATCCCCAAGTCACCGTTGCGGCGCTCTCTCCCGTGTACGAGACGGACCCCGTCGGCGGGCCGGCGCAGGAGGACTTCCTCAACGTCGTCGCGCTCGTCGACACCGACCTCGACCCGCTGCCGTTGCTCGGGCTGCTGCATGTCATCGAGGCCGCCTGCGGTCGCGAACGCCGTGAACACTGGGGGCCGCGCACCCTCGATCTGGATCTGGTCGCGTTCGGTGAGCTGACGTCGACCGACGCCCGCTGCACCCTGCCGCATCCGCGTGCCCACGAGCGGGCGTTCGTCCTGACACCATGGGCGGCGCTCGACCCCGCCGCACACCTCGTGGGCTGGGGCTCCGTCGCCGAGTTGCTGCGCGGGCTCGACGCGTCCGGGGTACGAGAGCGTCCAGATCTGGAGGTGACCGTGTGAAGCCGTCGCGCTTTTCCGTCCTTGCGCCGACCGCCGTCGCCGCCGCCATCGCCACGTACTTCCTGCTGCGCGTCTTCTACAGCCACCTCCCGACGCTGCCGCGGACGGCGCCCGCCAGCTTCGGGTTCCTCGCGTTCGCGGAGATCGGCGTGGCCTTGAGCCTGCGGCCGCGGCTTCAGCGCCGACCGGGCACGATGCCCGTCCACCCGCTGGTGGCGGCCCGCATCGCGGTGCTGGCGAAGGCGAGCGCCGTGGCGGCCGCGATCGGCGTCGGCGTCTACGGCGGGCTCCTGCTCTACGTTCTGCCGCAGCTGAGCAAGCCCGCGCCGGCCTCGGACGCGATCGTGGGGGGCATCGGCCTCGGCGTGAGCGTCCTGTTGCTCGTCGGCGCGCTGCTCCTGGAACGCACCTGCCGGCTCCCGGACGCGCCGGATGACGACGCCGGGGCCGACGAGCCGCCGTACGACCCGTACGCTCACCGCTGACCCCCGGAGGACGCATGCCGACGTACGACGAGCTCGATGCCCTGACCACTGACGAGTTGCGCGGTCGCGCGTTCGACCTGGCCCAGCATCGCCACGACGTCGGCTTCTTCTGGGACCTGGTGAAGCACATGCCCGCCGCGTCATCCCTGGCGAGCGAGGACGGTTCGCCGGGCAACGTCGTCGGCAGCATCGCCGAGCTCGTCCGGCTGTCGCACGAGGTCTTCACCGCGGACACGGCCAACCTGGGCGACGCGGAGCCGCTGATCCGCGAGCGGTTCACGAGTTACCTCATCGAACACGGCTGATCCGCGCGTCGTCTGCAGTCCGCGAGTTCGCGCTGTAGCTTGCAGGCATGTCGATAGGCCGTCATCAACGCGTCAAGGACAGCGTGTGGCTGGCCGCGGCCGTGTGGATCTTGTCCTTGGCCGCCGCTGTCCTCAGCGCACTGACCTCCGACGCGCGTTACCTCCGGCTCGCCGTGGTCATCGCTCTCGCGGCGGCCCTCCTGCAGGCCCTGGTGGCCGCCCGCGCGCCACGCCACACCGACGTGAGGGCGCTGCGCCGGCAAGTCGCCGGGCTGCGGTCGGACCTCGCGATTCGGCCGGCGCCATTGGTCGAGGTCGTGGTCGTGCCCTCCAGCGGGCGGTCCCTGAGCCGCCCGACCAGCGTGAACGGCAGCGCTTATCTCGATCGCACCGACGGACGACGGCTGATCCTCGATCTGGTGGCCCTCGAAGAGGCGACCGAGGCCGCGCGCCGCTGACGGGCCTGGCGCCGCTGACCGGCCCGATCTGCCCTGAGTGCTATTTGTCGATGTCGCCGATGACGAAGAACATCGACGTCAGGATCGGCACGAGGTCGACGACGCGCGCGCCCGGGACGATGTCGCGCAGGGCCTGCACGTTGTTGAACGACGCCGTGCGCAGCTTGAGCCGGTACGGCGTCTTGTCGCCGCGCGAAACCAGCCAGTAGCCGTTGATGCCGAGCGGGTTCTCCGTCCAGCAGTACGTCTCGCCCTCGGGAGCCCGGACGACCTTGGGCAGCCGCACGTTGACCGGACCGGCGAGCGGGGCCAACGCGTCCAGGCAGGCGTCGGCGATGTCGAGGGACACCGTGACCTGGTCGAGCAGCACCTCGAAGCGGGCGAGGCAGTCCCCGGCATCGCGGGTCACGACGCGCAGGACACCCGCGGGCAGCTCGTCGTACGCGAGATAGGGCTCGGTCGTGCGCAGGTCCAGCGCGACGCCGCTCGCCCGGGCGACGGGTCCGCTGAGGCCGTACTGGCCGACGAGGAACGGGTCGAGAATCCCAACGCCGCGGGTCCGCTCCACGAACGCGGACCCGGCCAGGTAGGACGCGACGGCCGGCAGGTGCGGGCGGACGGCGGCCACGGCGGCGCGGCAGCGGGCGCTCCAGCCGGCGGGCGTGTCGTCCTTCAGCCCGCCGATGCGGTTGAACATGAAGTGCATGCGCCCGCCGGCCAGCTCCTCCATGACGGCCTGCAACGACTCCCGGGCCGGCGCGGTCACCGGGGCGCCGTCACCGGGCAGCGCGCCGAGGAACGCCAGGTGGCTGAGCACCCGGTTGAGCTCGGCGAGCAGCGTCCGCAGCCAGACCGCGCGGACCGGCACCTCGATGCCCAGCATCTTTTCGAGCGCCAGCACGAGGCCGAGCTCGTTGGAGAAGGCCGACAGCCAGTCGTGGCGATTCGTGAGCACGAGGATCTGGCGGTAGTCGCGCACTTCGAAGAGCTTCTCCGCGCCGCGGTGCATGTAGCCGACGATCGGTTCGGCGGTCGCGATGCGGTCGCCGTCGAGGGTCAGCGCCAGCCGCAGGGCGCCGTGCGCCGACGGGTGCTGCGGGGCGATGTCGAGGAGCAATTCGCCGGGGCCGCCGACGGGCACGCCGATGCCGACGGTCGTCGTACCGGGCCCACTCACGCGGGCCATGCTGTCACGCGGGCCCTGCTGCCGCGCGGCGCCGGTGCGCCCGTCAAGCCCGCGCGGGCGTCCGGTTGCGCGGCAAGTTCACCATGAAGGTGCTGCCCTCGCCCGGCGCAGAGTCGACGGTCACCGTGCCGCCGTGCAGGGACACGAAATGTCGTACGAGGGTCAGGCCGATGCCCAGGCCGTTCGCTTCCCGGGTCTCGCTGCCATCGAGCTGGAGGAAACGCTGGAAGATGCGGTCGAGGTCTTCGGGCAGGATCCCCATCCCCTGGTCCCGCACCGACAGCCGCAGCTCGTCGTCGTCCGCGTCGAGGCGCACGCGCACGGGCGCGCCGTCGGGGGAGAACTTCACGGCGTTGGACACCAGGCTGGACAGGACGCGCTCGCACTTCGCGGCGTCCGCGAGCGCGACCACGCTCTCGGCGGGCACGTCGAGCTCGACCCGGCGCGAGTGTTGCTGGGACAGCTCCGCCACCCACCGCGACAAGCAGAACTGCCAGTCGAGCGGCGCGAGGATCACCCGGTTGTCGCCCGACTCGGACAGCGCAAGGTCGAGCAGCGACTCGATCATTTCGCGGAGGTCGCGGCTGCGGCGCAACAGCGAGAGCACGATCGCGTCCCGCTCGGGCTTCTGCAGCCGGTCCCCGCCGCGGTGCAACGTGCGCGCGGCCAGTTCGATGGTGGTCGCCGGGGTGCGCAGCTCGTGGGAGACCGCGGCGAGGAACTCGTCCTTGCGCCGGTTGAGGCCGCGCAGACCCTCGCTCACCTCCGCCTCGCGGCGCCAGGCGCGGGCACTGCCGAGGGCCAGGCCGAGCTGCTCCGCCACGGCTGTCAGCCGGTCCCGCTCCCGCTCGTCGAAATGGCGCGGGCTCCGGTGGGCGGTCACGAGCACGCCAATGACCTCCCCGCGCGCCGGGATCGGGGTGCCGGCGACGCAGCGGATGCCTTCGGCGAGGAGCGGGTGATCCGGCTCGAAATGCTGGCGCGCGTCGGCGGCGAAGACCTGCTTGCCGGTCCTGACGACCCTGGCCGCGGTAGACGTGCCGCTGACAAGGGCCGGGTGTTCGCGGTAGTAGGCGTTCAGATCGCCGGAGACGCCCGAGGTCGCGGTGCCGACCAGCCTGTCCCCCTCGACCAGCGCCACGGTGCCGGCGTCCCAGGCGACGACGTCGAGGGCTGCCTGCAGCCCGCGTTCGGCCAGGTCCGGTTCCAGCGGGTCGGTCGTGGCCGCCTCCAGGACGGCGTGCAAGGAGCGGTGCGCGCGGACGGCCTCGCCCAGGATGTCGCTGATGCGGACGGCGAAGTGCGTCAGGAGCATGAACACGATGAGGCGCGCGACCGCCGCCCGCCAGCTCAGGTGATCGCCGGGCGCAAGCATGGCGTACTCCATGCACGGCACGATGACCGCGATCGCGTACCGGGCGGGGCCGAAGAAGAAGAACGCCCCGAACACGACGGGCAGGACCTGCAGGAGGCCCAGCCCGTTGACCGATTGCGAGACGAGCGTCCCCAGCCCGATAAGCACCGAGTAGGCGATGACGATCGCGAAGACCCGACCGTGCGACCCGAGACGCACCCAGCCGAAGCGGCGGGACAACTCCGTGAAGACCAGCGCGACGGAGGTGATGCCGCAGATCAGCAGCGAGGCGTGCGTGTTGGGGGCGATCAGCCACGCCATGGCGAAGGCCGCCAGGCACCCGAGAAACCCGAACTGCGACACCAGGGCGCGCAGACTCGCCTCGCTGTGTCTGTCATCGACGACACCGCGTCGCCGGTCGTCGAAGAGCGCCACGAGTGCACGCTAGGACAACTGCGCCCCACGCGTGGGCCGTTCGGCTGGACTGGCCCGCCGGATGGCGGCCCGAGCTAGCGGCGCCCGGGCTCCCAGCGGAACCGGCGCACCGCGACGACGGTGCCCAGGACCAGCCACCCCGCGAGCCACAGCAGGTCCTTCGTGGCAAAGCCGCCACTGCCGGGACCGTTCGTCGCATCGAACAGGGCCGTCACGAAATGTCGTACGGGAAAGGCTTCGGCGACCTTCGCGAGGAAGCTCGAGTCCGGCACGGGGAACCACACGCCGGAGATGAAGGTCAACGGGAGCAGCGTGAAGTTGACGACGGCGGGGGCGGCGTCGGCGTTGGGGATGAGCGTCTGCAACGCGATGCCGACCGCGCAGAAGCACGCGGCGCCGAGGATGAGGGCGACCGCGATGGCCGGGATCCGCGAGGCCGAGATGACGACGCCGTACAGCCCGATGCCCGCACCGAACGTCACGATCACGAGGACGAGGGAGATGACGATCGACGACGCGATAAGCCCGCCGATGAGCGCCCACGCCGGGAGTGGCGTCGCGCGCTTGCGCTTGAGCTGCCCGAACTCGCGGCGATTCGACAGCGTCATGGCGAGGTTGGAGAAGCAGGCACCCATGACCCCGTACGCAAGAATTCCCGGTACGAAGTACTGGTTGTAGCTCAGCTTCTTGCCGTTGAGCTCGATCGTCTGACCCTTGTTGAGCGAGGCGAAGAGCACCAGGAACATCAACGGGAACAGGAAAGTGAAGAAGGCGGCGGGCGGGTTGCGCCAGTACGCGAGCTGCTCGTAGCGCAGCTGGTGCGTGATGAGGCCGATGCCTTTGGCGCGCTTGCGGGGCGCCACCGAGGTCGTGGTCATGCGGGCACGTCCACGGCGTCGCCGGTCTCGGCGACCAGGGCCAGGTACGCGTCCTCCAGGCCGGCCCGCGACACGCGCAGGTCCTGCAACGGCACGCCGCGTTCGAGGGCCCAGCCGGTGAGGCGATGCACGACGGGCACCTCGTCCGCAGGGGCGAGGGTGATCTCGACGAGTCCACTCGAGCTCACGGTGCCCTGCACGGGCAAGTCGCCCACGGTCACCCCTTCGGGCAGCAGGAACGTGACGGTGGCCAGCGAATGCTGCGCGGCGGTGATGACGGCGGGCGGCCCTTCGGCGACCACGCGGCCGGCGGCGATGACGACCACGTTGTCGGCGAGCGCTTGGGCTTCGTCGATGTAGTGCGTGGTCAGCACGATGGTCGTGCCACCACCGGTGAGGCCGCGGATGACCTCCCAGGCGCTGCGCCGGGCCGTGGGATCGAAGCCGGTCGTCGGCTCGTCGAGGAAGAGCAACTCGGGGTCGCCGATGATGCCGAGCCCCACGTCGAGCCGGCGCTTCTGACCACCCGACAAGGTCTTGACGCGCGCACGTGCCTTCTCGGTGAGGCCGACGAGCGCGATGACCTCGTCCACGTCGCGCGGATGCGGGTAGTAGCGCGCGTGCATCGCCAGCACCTCGCGCGGCGTGAGGTAGGCCTCGGCCGCGGTTTCCTGCAACACGATCCCGAGGCGCTCGCGGAGCTCTTTCCCGTTCGAGCCCGGGTCGAGGCCGAGGACGCGCACCTCGCCGGCGTCGCGGTCGCGGAAGCCTTCGAGGATTTCCATCGTCGTCGTCTTGCCGGCCCCGTTCGGGCCCAGGACCGCGGTGACACTGCCCGGTTCGACAGTCAGGTCGATCCCCCGGACCGCGTGCACGTTCCCGTAGCTCTTGGTGAGGCCACGGACCTCGACGGCTGCCGCCATGAGCGATCCCCTTTCACCGACTGCATCGTAGCCGCGGAGCCGTAGTGTGCTGCACATGCAGACTTTGCCGGGCCCGGACGTCCCGTGGCGCCCGGTCTCTAGTGCCCTCCCGTCGGCACGCACGTTCGCGATCGGGCTCGTCGCGGGTCTGCCCGCCGCGATCGTGTGCGGCGTGCTGTGGTTGCTCGCCCCCGCGGCCGTGGCTCTCGTGGTGACCGCCGTCGCACTGGTCGTCCTGGGGTGGCTGGTGTGGGTCGCCCGGCGCAATGCCCGCACGTGGTCCTACTACGAAGGCGCCGACGAACTGCTCGTGCGCAGCGGCCGTCTCGTACAGAAGATCGTGACGATTCCGTACGGCCGGATGCAGCTCGTCGACCTGGCCTCGACGCCGTTCGGGCGCCGGTACGGCATCGCGACGGTC
Organism: Frankiaceae bacterium; assembly: GCA_030840665.1. GTDB lineage: Bacteria > Actinomycetota > Actinomycetes > JAVEEB01 > JAVEEB01 > JAVEEB01. Next base: position 8,938 of record JAVEEB010000013.1, read on the forward strand.
CAGCTGCACACCGCCGCGGCCACGTCGCATGCCCGCATCGTCGGGCTGCCGCGCGAGGAGGCCGAGTCGTTGCGCCAGCGACTCGTCGAACGCGGACAGGCCCACACGGAGGGGCTGTGAGCGTCGGGTCCGACCCGCTCGAGGTCCCGCGCCGGTTGCACCCGCGCGGCATCATCGCGCGCTCCTGGCCGGCCCTGGCCATTGCTGTCGTGTACGCCAATCAGCGCCGCGCCGACGGCGTCCTCACCGTGCAGGAGCTGGCGCTCGGCATCGGCGGGATCGTCATCGTCACCCTTGTGGTGCAAGCAATTGCGTGGCGGCTCACCACGTTCGCAGTCGACGCGACCGCCGTCTCGATTCGCGGCGGGTTGCTGGTCCGTCAAGCGCGTTCGCTGCGGCTCGATCGCATCCAGGCGGTCGACGTCGTCCGGCCTCTCGCCGCGCGGGTGCTCGGCCTCACGGAGTTGCGCATCGAGGTCGCGGGGGCTGGGCGGAGTCGCGTTTCCCTGCGCTACCTCGCGCAAGCCGACGCGGATGCGGTGCGCGATCGCATCCTGGCGCTTGCGCGAGGGGACGCGCAGCCGATGCCGGCGGAGGCCGTCGGCGCACCCTTCTACGTCGTACCGAATGGCATGGTCTTCGGGTCCTTCCTCCTCTCGCATCCCCTTGTGGTGCTCGCGATTCCGGCCGCTGTAGTCGCGTGGCTGCTGGGCTTTCTGACGGCTGCCGCGTTCGGCGGTCTCGCCGCCGTCGGGCTCTCCGTCCTCGAGTCGGTACGACGGGCCACCGGGTGGGCGAACTTCCGCATCACCGACGCGCCGGAAGGTTTGCGGCTCCGCCGTGGTTTGCTCGACACGCGGGCGCAGACCGTGCCGCGCGGTCGCGTGCATGCCGTGTCGCTCGTGCAGCCGTTGTTGTGGCGCGGGATGCACTGGGTGCGGGTCGAGGTCACGATCGCGGG
>JAVEEB010000092.1 GCA_030840665.1 Frankiaceae bacterium
GGAGCGCGGCGACCTCCGCGGTCTCCACTCCCTCGGCGATGACGACCAGGCCAAGGGAATGAGCAAGTTGTACGACGGACCGCACGATCGCGGTGTCCTTGGGGTCGCCCACCATGCCGGTGACGAACGCCCGGTCGATCTTGAGCTGATGGACCGGCAGTGTCCGCAACCACGCGAGCGAGGAGTACCCCGTGCCGAAATCGTCGATCGCGAGGGTGACGCCCGCCTCGGACAGGCGCTGGAGCGCGTCCCGTACGCCCTCCTCGGCGATGACCGACTCGGTGATCTCCACGATGAGCCGGCCGGTCGGGAGCTGCGCGTCGGCGAGGAGAGCGCTGATGTGGCCGGGCAGCTTGGGGTCGGTCAGGACGAGGGCCGAGAGGTTGACGGCGATCGGCAGGGACAGCCCTTGGCGTTCCCAGGCGCGAGCCTGGTCGATCGCGGCGGAGAGCACCCACGCGGTGAGGGGGTGGATCAGGCCGCTCTGCTCAGCGAGGGGGATGAAGTCCGCGGGCGAGATGAGGCCGCGGACCGGGTGAGACCACCGCACCAGGGCCTCGACGTGTTCCACGCGGCCGGTGTGCAGGTCCATCAACGGCTGGTAGTGGATCTCGAGCTCGCCGAGGTCGGCTGCGTCGCGGAGCTCCGCCAGCACGGCCAACCGGTGACGGTGCGCCTCGTCCGTGGCGTTGTCGTACAGGGCCCAGCCGCAGCGGGCCCGTTTCGCGCGGTACATCGCGATGTCCGCCCGCTGGAGCAGCAGGCTCGGCTCGTGACCGTGCTCGCCGGAGACGGCCACGCCGACACTCGCCGAGACGCTGACGGCCATCTCCGCGAGCTCGAACGGCTTGTGCAGGACCGTCAGCAGCTTGGCGGCGATCGCGCTCGCCTCGGCGGTCGACGACACGTCCGGCAGGCAGACGGCGAACTCGTCCCCGCCGAGGCGGGAGACGGTGTCGCTCGCTCGCAGCACCTCGACGAGGCGGTCGGCGACCTGGCGCAGGAGTTGGTCGCCCGCGTGGTGACCGAGTGAGTCGTTGACGTCCTTGAACCCGTCGAGGTCCAGAAGTAGGAGGCCGACCCGGGTGCCGTCGCGGAGTGAGGCGCTCAGGGCGTGCTCGAGGCGGTCCGCGAGAAGCGTGCGGTTCGGCAGGCCCGTGAGGCTGTCGTGCAGGGCCTGGTGGCGGACCTCTTCTTCCGCGCGCCGGCGTTCGACGACCGCGGCGATGACGTTCGCGACCGCGACGAGGAAGTTCGTGTCTCCCGGCGTGAAGATGCGCTGAACGGGGCTGAAGACGGACAGCACGCCGTACGTGCCGATCTGTCCTTCGATCGTGACGGAGGCACCGCAGACCGCGTCGTGCTCGCGCACGAGGGGCGCGCAGAAGAAGCGCTCGTCCACGGCGCCGGTGACGACGGCGGCGACGCGGCCCGCGTAGAGCTCGCTGACCCAGTCCGGGAAGGCGGGCACGATCGTGGCGCCCAGGAGGTTCGGCGCCCAGCCGGTGCCGGCCACCAGCCGGAAGTAGTGGTCCTCGGGAATCAGCTCGAAGACGCCGCAGAGAGGCAGCTCCAGGGTCCGGGCGATGAGGTCGGCCGCCGCCTCGAGGAGGGCGGGCAACGGGGTGCCGGACAGCGCCCATTGGCCGAGGGCGGCGACGGCGGCCTGCTGGTCCGTGACCCAGCGGCGCTCGGTCACGTCACGCAGGTTGACGACGATGCCGGCCACGGCCGGGTGGTCGAGCAGGTTGCGGCCCCTGGCCTCGACGTGGCGCCAGCCGCCCGGTGCGTAATGCACGCGGAACTCGAGCACCTCGTCGCGACTGGGATCGAGCGCCAGCTCCGTGAAGGAGGCCTCGACCATGGCCAGGTCGTCCGGGTGCACGTGCCGGTACAGGCTGCGCCCCGCCTCGACCGGGTTGCGGCCGAAGACGTTGTGGGCGGACGGCGTCGTGTACACGATCCGGCCTTCAGCGTCCAAGATCATGATCACGTCGGCGGACTGCTGGACGAGTGCGCGATAGCGCTCTTCCGACGCGCGTACGGCGTCCTCGGCGGTGCGCGCAACCTGATACAGGCGCGCGTTGTCGATGGCGAGGCCGATGCGCTGCGCAAGGTCCTTCGCGAGCGTGAAGTCGTCGGTCGTGTAGCGCGGCCGGCCGCGGTCCCGGGACAGGGCCAGCAGCCCGGTCATGCGCCCGCGCACGGTGATCGGGACCGACACGAGGCTGTTGATGCCGAAGGCCTCGAGGAACGGCCCGAGCATCTTCTGGTAGCTCTCGTGGATCTCGCCGTCCGGAAGGAAGTTGGGCTCGGTCGAGGCGGTGCTCGCCTGCACGAGCGCGTGTTCCTCGTGGCTGGACAGGCCGCCGTAGACGCGGTCGAGCAGTGCCACGGCGCGGGGATCCGGGTGCGCAGACGTGACGCTGTCGAGGCCGCCTTCCTCGCAGAAGAGGTACAACGTCACCGCGTCGCCGAGCAACCGCGACACGGCCTTCGAGGCCAGCCCCACGAGCTCCGGCAGGTCGGTGCCCACGTTGGCGAGCGCGTCGTGCAGCTCGACCAGTTTCGCGGCGCGTTCGGCGTCGCGGCGCAAGGCATCCTCGGCGCGGCGCTGCTCGGTGACGTCGACCATCTGGCTGAACAGGTAGAGGGGCTGGGTGTCGGCGTCGCGGACGAGGGTGGCGTGCAGGATCACGTGGACGACGTTGCCGTCCGCGCGGATGTAGCGGTGCTCCCGGCGCATGGCGGCGTCGGTGCCGGCCGCGAGCTGGTCGAGGGCGGTCTGCGCCGCGGCGCGGTCCTCCGGGTGAGTGACCTCGATCAGCGACATCCCCGTCACGACGGAGTCGTCGAGCTCCAGGAAGTCGGCGAACGCCTTGTTGACCTGCAGGAACATGCCGTGCAGATCCATGACCGCCATGCCGACGGCCGCGTTTTCGAAGACGCTGCCGCGGTCGCCGTCGTCGCGCCGCCGCTCGAGGAGCGCACGGTTGGAGAACACGAGCACCGCGCCGCCGGGCTTCGCGGCACGGAAGACGGGGGTGCACCGGTAGTCGACCGTGATGGCGGTGCCGGCCGAGCGCCAGAAGGTGTCACGTTCGGCCGCGTGCGGTGATCCGCCGGAGGCCACGCGCGAGATGGGGCAGTCCGCATGCTCGAACTCGCTGCCGTCCGCCCGGTGGTGGTGGGTCAGATGGTGGAGGGACTTGCCGACGAGCTGGTCGGTGGTGAAACCGAGGAGGCCACCGGCGGCCGGGTTCGCGAAAACGACGAGGCCGGCGCGATCGAGCACGACGATGCCTTCGGCCGTGCCTTCCAGGACCGACTCAGGGGTCGGAGCAATGCCGGGTGCGGACATGAACCGGCCTCCCCTCCGCTGTCGGGTCATACAAGGGTCGGCGTCACAGAGGACTGGCTGGAGGGCTTTTCAGCCCAAGATCAATGGGCGGCCGCGGCACGGGCCTGCGCCGAACGGCGCAATCTGCGCGCGTTCGGGCCCTGGCGTCACGAAAGTGATCGGGTACGGGGTGTGCTCCCGGCCGCTGGCACGGTAGAGTCCCCCTCGTTCAGGGATTCAGGCGACGATGCCGTCCGCTTGGGTCCCTTTGTGCTTTCCGGACGTAATCCGTGCGGAAAGGCCGAGCCAGACCGGCACGACCCGGAGGTGCATGTGAGCACGCTGCTGCTGATTACCAAGAGCCTTGGCTCCTCAGTCGACGTCCTGCCCGCCCTCGGCCTGTTGTCGCATCACGTTCGCGTGGCCGCCCCCGAGCCCTCGGCGCTGCTGGGCATGCCGCCTGTCGATGCGGTGCTCGTCGACGCCCGCCGCGACCTCGCAGCCGCGAAGTCGTTCTGCCGGCTGTTGCGTACGACAGGCCTCGAGGCTCCGCTCATCGCGGTCCTGACCGAGGGGGGTTTCGCCGCACTGTCAGCCGACTGGGGCATCGACGACGTCCTGCTCGACGGCGCCGGCCCCGCCGAAGTGGAAGCGCGCCTGCGCCTCGCCATCGGCCGAGTGGCGGCGGACCGCGCCGACGACGACGCGGCGACGGTGGTCCGCCGCGGCGACCTGACGATCGACGAGGCCACGTACAGCGCTCGCCTTGCCGGTGACCCGCTCGACCTCACTTTCAAGGAGTTCGAGCTCCTGAAGTTCCTGGCCCAGCACCCTGGCCGGGTCTTCACGCGCGCCCAGCTGCTGCACGAGGTCTGGGGCTACGACTACTACGGGGGCACGCGGACGGTTGACGTTCACGTCCGCCGCCTTCGCGCCAAGCTCGGCCCCGAGCACGAGCAGCTCATCGGCACGGTGCGCAACGTCGGTTACAAGTTC
>JAVEEB010000101.1 GCA_030840665.1 Frankiaceae bacterium
TCAGTCTACGGCTCACGCCCGACGCCGTCTGCGGCCGAACGGGCCACCAGGCCCAACCGGGGCGCCCCCGGACAGCGTTGCACCCCCGGACAGCCTTGCACCCGGACAGCGTTGAGGCGCTGTGCCGGTCAGGACCGGCCCAGCGCCTCAGGCGTCGCAGCAGCGTGCCGCCGGCCGCGGGCCCGCCGGCCGCCGGAGTGGGTCAGCTGGAGAGCAGCTGCGTGACCAGCTCGTCCTTCGTCAGCGAGGTCGGAGCGTTGAGGTCGATCGCCTTCGCCCGCTCGACGAGCTGGTCCTTGGACAGGTCGATCAGCGACGGGGCGATGAACTCCTCCGGAGCGAGCCCGAGCTCGGTGAGGACCCGCGCCTTGCCCGCGGCGAACTTGACCGCGAGGTCGTGCAGCTGCGCGGCCGTGGCGGCCCGGCGGAACTGCGGCAGGATCTCGGTCTCCTCCTCCTCGACGTGGTGCTTGATCTCGGCGATGAAGCCCGCGATCATCGCGTCCACCCCGGGGTCGTTGGGGTCGCCCAGGACCTGCGTGAACAGGTCCTCCACGTGGTGGTGCTCCGAGATGCCCTCTTCCACGTTTTCGGCGATCGCGGGGACGGCCTTCACGATCGCGGGATAGACGATCGTCTCTTCGGCCTTCGAGTGCGGGATCAGCAGCGCCCGCACTTGCTGGAGCAGCTGCAATCGTTCTGCCTGCTGGTCCTTTTCCACCTTTTCGAGCTTGTCGAAGACCTTCTCGACGGCCCGGTGGTCGCTCATGATCAGGTTGATGACGTCCATGCGTGCTCCTCGCCGGTGGGGTGGGACTGGCATTTCTGTCCCCCGCCCGAGGGCCGCCCACACCCCCAAAAAACCAGACGCGCGCGTCGCGCCGCAGCGCCGTACATCAGCCGGCCGCTGAGCTCGAGGCGAGTGGAAGTCGTACGACGAAACGGCAACCGGTTGCCCCGTTCTCGACGGAGATGCGGCCGTGGTGCGCCTCGACGATGCCCTTGGCGATCGCCAGGCCGAGACCCGCACCTGCGTCGTCCCCCGGCGTGCGGGCCCATTCCCCCCGGTAGCCCACGTCAAAGAGGCGGGCCAGATCCTGGGGCGGGATGCCGCCGCAACCGTCGCCGACCGCGACCGTCGGAACGCCCGCGGAGTCGACGGTGCATTCGACCGTCACCGTGCCGTCGCTCGGCGTGTGCCGCAGGGCGTTGGCGACGAGGTTGCGGACGACGCGCGCCAGTTGCTGCGCGTCGCCGACAGCGACGGGGCCGCCGACGGCGCGGGCGAGCAGGTGAACGCGCTTCGCCTCGGCGACCGGACCGGCTCCCTCGAGGACCTCGCCGACGAGCTCATCGAGGGGCACCGAGTCGAAGGTCAGCTGCAACGCGCCGGCGCTGATCCGGGACAGCTCGAAGAGGTCGTCGACCATCCGGCCGAGGCGTTGGGTCTCGCGGCGGATGCGGGCGTGGTAGTCGGCGACGTCCCCTGCCTCGGTGACGACGCCGTCCTCGAGGGCCGAGGACATCGCGAGGATGCCGGCCAGTGGCGAACGAAGGTCGTGACTCACCCAGGCGACCAGTTCGCGGCGGGTGGCCTCGAGGGCCGCCTCGCGGACACGCGCCTCCGCCAACCGCACGTCGGCGGCGGCCAGCTCCGCGGCCAGGGCCCGCAGCTCCCGGGTCTCCGGCGCGGGGGCGTCGGCGGCCGCGTTCCCCTGCCCGACGCGTCGTACGACATCGGACAGCGACGCCCCGCTGCGGGCGAGCCGGTGCGACAGGTCGGACGCGACGAAGGCCGCGGCGATGGCCGACATGCCGACGACGACCAGCAGCACCAGGAGTGCGTGCCCCGAGACGAGCATCAGGCCGCCGACGAGCAGCACGCCCACCGCCATCACGGACGCCGAGGTCGCGATGACCACGACCACGGCTGCCCTGACGCTGCGGCCACGCACGCCCTGCAGACCGAACCGGCCGAGGACGACGCCGAGGATGGCCGCCCCGGCGACGACCCCGACGATGACGGCGAGATCGACCGCGGAAATCACCGCGGGTCCTGCGACAGCTCGGCGGCGGACACGTCTTCGGTCGGATCGAACCGGTAGCCCACGCCCCACACGGTCACGAGCCGCCGGGGCAGCGCCACGTCCGCCTCGATCTTCTCCCGCAGCCGGCGGACGTGCACGGTGACGGTCGACTCGTCGCCGTACGACCACCCCCACACGTCGCGGAGCAACTGCTCGCGGCTGAGCGCCTCCCGCGGGTTGCGCATGAGGTGCGCCAGCAGGTCGAACTCCCGCGCCGTCAGCGACAGCTCCGCACCGGCCAACGTCGCCGAGTGGGCGGGCAGGTCGACGACGAGGTCGCCGTCGCTCAGGACGTCGGACGGCGGGCGGACCGTCCCCGCCGTCACCCGGCGCAGCACCGCCTCGACGCGCAGCACCAGCTCCCGCGGCTCGAAAGGCTTGGCCAGGTAGTCGTCCGCCCCGAACTCCAGCCCGACGATGCGATCCGCCGCCTCGGCGAGCGCGGTCAGCATCAGCACCGCGACCGTCGTCGTCGCCCGCAGCTCGCGGCAGACCTCGAGGCCGCTCATGCCCGGCAGCATCAGGTCGAGCACGACGAGGTCCGGTTGTGTCCGTCGTACCACATCAAGTGCCGACGGCCCGTCAGCGGCGGTCGACACGACGAAGCCGGCCTTCGTCAGGTACCGCGAGACGACGTCCGTGATCGTCGGGTCGTCGTCGACGACGAGAACGTGGGAGCTCATCCGCTCATCGTGGCACCGCGGGCGGCGAGGCGGCGGCCGCGAACGCGTCCCGTAAGGACGCCGTAAGGAGTGCAGTTCACACGAGTCGGCGGTCGGTCGCCCAGCGCGTCAGCTCATGGCGATTGGACAGTTGCAGCTTGCGGAGCACGGCCGATACGTGCGACTCGATCGTCTTGATGGAGAGGACGAGCTCCTTGGCGACCTCGCGGTACGTGTAGCCGCGGGCGATGAGGCGCAGGACCTCGCGTTCGCGGTGGCTCAGCGCGTCGAGGCCGTTGTCGTCGACGACGTGCGGCGCTGCCGAGAACGCGTCGAGGACGAAGCCGGCCAGCCGCGGCGAGAAGACGGCGTCACCACTCGCCACGCGACGGACCGCGTCGGCAAGGTCCGGGCCGCTGATGGACTTCGTGACGTAGCCGCGGGCGCCCGCACGAATCACCGCGATCACGTCTTCGGCGGCGTCCGACACGGACAGTGCAAGGAACCGCACATCGGGCAACTCGCGCGCGATGGTCTCGAGCACGGCGCGGCCGCCGCCGCCCGGCATGTGGACGTCAAGGAGAACGACATCGGGCTTTGTACGACGAATGACCTCGATGGCCTCGGGCACCGTGCCCGCTTCACCGACGACGTCGACCGCCCCGCTGATCTCGACGCGCACGCCGCTGCGCACGAGCCCGTGGTCGTCCACCAGCACGACGCGCGGTTGCCGCTCGTCGGTCATCGCTGCCTCTGCAGGGACAGCTTCACTTCGGTGCCCTGACCGGGCGCCGTGCGCACGGTCGCCGACCCGCCGACGCGCCGCATCCGACCCACGATGGACTCGCGAATCCCGGCGCGGCTCGCGGGCACGTTGTCCGCGTCGAACCCCTTGCCCCGGTCACGCACGAAGACCGTCACCTCGGTGGCCTCGATCTCCGCGAAGACCGCGAATTCGTCAACCCCGCCTGACTTTGCAGCGTTGACCATGGCCTCGCGGGCGGCGTCGATGATCGCCGTGGTCCGCTCGTCGAGCGCGCAATCGCCGACGACGACGAGGTCGATGGTCACGGCGTACTCGTCCTCGACCTCCGCCGCCTGCTTCTCGATGGCCGCGCTGAATTGCCCGGTGGCGGCGGCGGGCCGGTAGAGCAGTTCGCGGAGGTTGCGCTCCTGGCGCCGCGCATAGCGGTGGACCGCCTTCGGGTCGTCGGCGTTCCGCTGGATCAGGGTGAGGGTTTGCAGCACGGAGTCGTGCACCCGCGCGGCCAGCTCGGCACGTTCCTGCGATCGGATGCGCTCGCCGCGTTCGCTCGACAGCGCTTGCACGGTCCGCAGCCACCACGGGCCGGTGACGAGGGCGACCGCCACCAGGACGACGACAACCGCGATGAAGCCTGCCCGCAGTTGCGTGAGGCTCGCGGCATCACGCAACACGCCAACTGCGGCGGCGACCACGAGCAACGCGCCCGACGCGAAGCGGATCCGCGACCAGAGCCGGGGCTCGACGAACTCGCGCCGCCGTAGGTCGGCCTGCCGCCACGTGATGCCCGCGCCGAAAGCGGCGGCGAGCAATTGCCACGGCAACGGGAACCGCATGTGCGAGTGCCCCGCGGCCACCACCACGACGGCGGCGACGATGACGAGAACGGTGTCCTTGGCGGCGACGCGCCGCAGCCAGTCTTCCGCCGTCGTCTCGCGGCCGCCGCGCACCGGCAGGACGGCAATCCAGAGAGCCGCGTACGCCAGGATGCCGAACGTTCCGAACGCCGCCAGCACGACGAACGCGAGCCGCACCAGGACGACGTCGACCGCAAGGTGCGCGGCGAGACCGGACGCGACCCCGGCGATCCAGCGCCGGTCCGATGGCCGGACGAGGAGCGGGACGGGATTGGCTGTCGACATGCGCGTCCTCCGTCCGGGCTCTGGTCCACGCGACTGCGCGTTCCTCATGCTGACACGCCGAACCGGGACCCGGTACCCGCTCAGGGGGAGTTGGGGGCCGGTTCAGGGGTGTCCCTGATGGCCCGCCCGCAGGCTCCCGCAACAGAGTGGACGCATGACAGAACCCCTGATCGACGGCACTACCGCCGGTGGCTACCGGGCCGGCGATGGGCGGCGTGGCTCGCTGCGCCGGCCATTGACCGGTCGGTACGTCGGCGGCGTCGCGGCCGGCATCGCCCGCTGGTTCGGCCTCGACCCGCTGCTGGTGCGCGTGGCCTTCGTGGTGCTCAGCCTCTTCGGGGGGTCCGGTTTCCTCCTGTACGGCCTCGCGTGGGCCATCGTGCCGGAGGACGGCGCCACGGACGGGCCGCTACGCGTGTGGCTCAACAGTCGGCAACGCCCCTTCGGGCTGCTGCGGCTGGCCGCGTACCTGACCCTCGCCTTCGTGAGCGTGTGGGTGCTGGCTTTTGCGTACCAAGTGCTCATCAACGGTTCGCGTATGGGCATCAACCTTCCGCTGGTCGGCGTGCGCTGGTTGCTGGGCCACGGG
>JAVEEB010000106.1 GCA_030840665.1 Frankiaceae bacterium
TGGTGCGGACCGGTGAAGCGGGCGTGCCCATCGATCAAGGTGACGGCGTCGATGTCGGCGAGGATGGCGTGGTTGCGAGCGCGCAATTTGTCGGTGAGGCTGTCGCGGCGGCCGACCGACGTGGCGAACCAGTCCGCGGGCAGCGCGTCGTCCGGGCGTGTCTCGGCCTGGTGAATCAGGGATTTGGTTGGTACGCACTGGATGTTGATGCAGCTGCCGCCGTACATCTCGGGCGACCGCTCCACCAGGGCCACACTTTTCCCGGCTCGACCGAGCGCTCCGGCAAGCGTTTTTCCACCTTTGCCCCAGCCCAACACCGCGACATCCACGTCGATATCAGCCATGAACTCTTCATACTCCCGCGGGGCAGCGGCGGGAACCCAAACGACGTCGATCGACTGTCGGTCGTCGGCGTCGGGTTACGGCCGTCGCCCGAACGAGTCGAGCAGCTGACTCTGCGCTGAGGCGTCGACAGGCGGCGTGCCACTCGGACCTGCGCCGTACGCTCCGGAAGCGAGCATTTCGTCCAAGTGCGGCGTGACCATGTCCAGAACGTCGACAACAATGCCCGGATCGAGGGTTTCGTCGAGGCCCGCCGCACGCAGGAGGTCCCACGCGTGCACCACCAGGTCGACGAGACGGAACCGCAAGTAGGCAGCGGCGGAACTGTTTCCTGTTGGCCCAGGAACGGTCCGCCCGGGCGGCGCACTCTCGAATGCGCGTGCTTGGGCTCGCGCTGATTCAACCACCGCCGCTACCGGATCATCCCCGAGCTGATTGCCCGTGAGCATGGTTCGCGCCTCGTCGCGGCCAACGCCTGCCAGCAGCAGCGCGGTGAAGCGGTTCCCGAACACAACGTGCTCAACCAACTCGCGTACCGAGATATCCGACGGCGTCGGCCGGTCCCATGAGTCTGCTGGCAGCTCACGGACAACCCGTTCGAACTCCGCAGACGCTGCATCGATCAACTCCACGTTCGGCAGACTATCGCCGTGTCGACAAGAGATGATGGGGCCGCCCACCGGGTCTCCGCGGCGGGTCGCCCGGCAACAGCACCCTCGAGAGGCCTCGGCATGACTCCAGATGAGGCAATCGCAGTCGTCGAGGCGACTCTCGACGCGCCGACCCTCCGCGTCGACCGCATCCTTGCAAGAGAAGACCCGGCCTTCTATTTGCTGGTGGTCCTCGACACCAACTTTGGCCGGCGGGACGAAGGACCAGTGGCCAACGGGCCGCGCTTAGTCGACAAGGTCAGCGGTGAGGTGACCAGGCTCACCGTGCCCGATGCTGTCGCCCGGGCGAAGCGAATGTCGCTCGTCTGGACGTGACCCGTGCAACGGCAGTCGCGGCCGATAGTTGGTGGCGGCCGAGCAAGCGCGGTGGAGGCCGCGGGGAGCACAATGCCCGACCACATGAACTCCGCTCTCATTTGAAAGGGGCGCTCTGATGATTGACGTGGTCGTGGTTGGCGGAGGTCCGACGGGGATGATGCTGGCGGCCGAGCTGACGCTCGCTGGAACCGACGTCCTCATCGTCGAGAAGCGCCCCACCTTCGAGCTCGAAAGCCCGCGCTCCAGAGGTCTGCACTCCCGCACCATCGAAGTCCTCGATCAGCGTGGCGTCGCCGACCGCTTCCTCGTCGAGGGCACGGCGATGCAGGTGCAGGCATTCGCGGGAGTGCCGATGGACATCAGCGATTTCCCCAGCCGCCACCCCTACGGGTTGGCGCTGTTGCAGAGCAACTTTGAGCGCATCATGTCCGGCTGGATCGACGAGCTCGGTGTACCGGTGCTTCGCGAACGGGAAGTGACAGGTTTCGCTCAGGACGACAGCGGCGTTGACATCGCGCTGTCCGACGGCAGATCCCTTCGTGCTCAGTATCTGGTTGGTTGCGACGGGGGCCGCAGCCTCGTGCGCAAGGCGGCTGGCATCGATTTCGCGGGCTGGGATCCGACGACGTGCTGGATACAGGCCGAGGTCGAGATGGTGGAGCAGCCGGAGTTCGGAATGCGTGGCGGTGGCGGCATCGGCCCTGCAGAGGGAGGTCGAATCGGCGTCACCCTCATCGAACCGGGAGTCATCCGCAGCGACGACGAGCCAACGCTAGAGGATCTCCGTTCGGCGCTCATCCGCGTCGACGGGAGGGACCACGGCGTACATAGTCCCCGCTTCATCTCTCGCTTCACCGACATGACACGTCAAGCGGTGGCCTATCGCAGTGGTCGTGTGCTCCTTGCCGGTGACGCCGCACACGTACATGCGCCACTAGGCGGGCAAGGCCTGAACCTCGGCGTGCAGGACGCAGTGAATCTGGGATGGAAGCTCGCGCAAGTCGTCAAGGGAACGTCGCAAGCGAGCCTGCTCGACACCTATCAAGCGGAACGACACCCCGTGGCCGCGCGAGTGCTGCAGAACACGATGGCGCAACGCGCATTGGGCGCCACCGATGAGCGGACGGGCGCACTGCGTCAGTTCCTGTCCGAGTTATTGACGATGGAGCAACCGCGCAAGCACATCGCCGGCATGATCTCCGGCCTTGATGTCGCCTATGACTTGGGCGCTGGACATCCCCTACTGGGTCGCCGCATGCCCGACCTGGACTTGGTGACAACGGACGGGGGGACGGTGCGTGTTGTCGAGCTGCTGCGCGACGCGAAGCCGGTGCTGCTCAACCTCGGGGACCGCATGCACCTGGACATCGCGCTATGGGCTCCCGGAGTCCGCACAATGGACGCGCACTTTGACGGCGACTGGGAGCTGCCCGTGGTCGGCACCGTTCCCGCTCCCACTGCGGTGCTGATCAGACCCGACGGACACGTCGCCTGGGTGGGTGAGGGCACCGACGCCGGATTGCGCGACGCGCTGACGACCTGGTTCGGATCGAGACCACGTGAGGATGCGCAGCAGAGCCGTTAGTGCAGCGCGTCGGGATGAGCACTGCTCGATTGCCACCGCTGTACCTTTCGCGCCGGGAACGGCCGGACTGGCAAGCGCTTAGTCAGTGGGACGAGTCGCGGACGCTGAATTGTTGTCGG
>JAVEEB010000108.1 GCA_030840665.1 Frankiaceae bacterium
CGACGACCTCGTGGTCGCCGGCAACCCCCGTGCCTTGCAGCCGACGGCGCCCGCGATCGACCTCGGGAACGCCGGCACTGTCGCCCGATTCCTCCCGCCAGTTGCGACCCTCGCGGCGGGCGACATCGTGTTCGACGGCGACGCGCGCATCCGGGAACGCCCCGTGGCCGCCCTCCTGACCGCCCTTCGGGGCCTCGGCGCTGACATCGACGACGGAGGGCGGGGCGCGTTCCCCCTGACCGTGCACGGGCGCGCGGGCCTTGCCGGCGGGGACGTGTCGGTGGACGCGTCGTCGTCCAGCCAATTCGTCACTGCCCTGTTGCTGGCGGCCCCCCGGTTCACCGACGGCATCACGGTGCGCCACGTCGGCTCACCGGTGCCCAGCGCGCCACACCTGGAGATGACCGTCGCGATGCTGCGCGGCGCCGGTGCGGTCGTCGACGACTCCCTGCCCGACGTCTGGCGCGTCGAACCGGGCGTGCTCCGCGCGCAGGACCTCGTCATCGAGCCCGACCTGTCGAACGCGGCAGCCTTCGCAGCAGCAGCGCTCGCCACCGCGGGTCGGGTCCACATCCACGACTGGGCGCGCGAGACGACCCAGCCCGGCGCCCTCGTGCCCGGCCTCTTCGCCCGCATGGGCGCCACTTGCACCTTCGAGGACGGCGGCCTCACCGTCGCCGGGCCGGACAGGCTGCAGGGCTTCGACGCGGACCTGCACGAGGGCGGGGAGTTGGTACCCGTGCTCGTCGCGCTCGCCGTTCTTGCGCAGAGCCCGAGCAGGATTCGCGGCGTCGGCCACATCCGCCTGCACGAGACCGACCGGCTCGCGGCCCTGGTCGCGGAGTTCTCCAAGCTGGGCGCCGACATCGCGGAGACCGAGGACGGCCTGGTCATCCGGCCCGCGACGTTGCACGGCGGCGTGTTCTCGACGTACGACGACCACCGCCTGGCGATGGCTGCGGCGGTCGTCGGCCTCGCCGTGCCCGGCGTCCTCGTCGAGAACGTGCAGACAACCGCAAAAACCATGCCCGACTTCGCCCAGCGGTGGAGTCGGATGGTTGCGGGCTGAGGTCGGCGTGGCGCGACGGTACGACGAGGACGACGTCCGCATCCGGCCTGCGCCCCGGTCGCGTCCGCGCACCCGCATCCGCCCGGCGCACGAGACGGCAGCGCCGGGTTTGGTGACCGCCGTCGACCGTGGCCGCTACACGTGCCTCGTGGGCGACGCGGTCGTCGTGGCGATGCGCGCCCGCGAGCTCGGCCGCAAGTCGGTCGTCGTCGGGGACAACGTCGCGATCGTCGGCGATGTCACCGGGGAGCCGGACAAGCTCGCCCGGATCGTACGGATCGAGCCGCGCTCTTCCGTCTTGCGGCGGACAGCCGACGACGTCGATCCGAACGAGTCGATCGTCGTCGCGAACGTCGACCAGCTGGTCATCGTCACATCGTTGGCGCAACCCGATCCCAACATGCGCTGGATCGACCGTTGCCTCGTCGCCGCGTACGACGCCGGCATCGAACCCCTGCTGTGCTTGACGAAAACCGACCTCGCGGACGCCGCGGAACTCGTCGCCATGTATTCGCCCCTGGGCGTCCGCCACATCGTCAGCGGCCTCGAGGACGACGGCCGGGGAGTGTCAACGCTGCGCGCCGACGTCACGGGGCGAATCAGTGCGTTCATCGGCCCGTCGGGGGCCGGCAAGTCGACCCTGGTGAACCAGCTCGTCCCCGACGCGCACCGCATCATCGGCGTCGTCAGCGCGTCGACGGGCAAGGGCAAGCACACGTCGACATCGGTGGTCGCGTTGCCGCTGCCCGGCGGCGGCTGGGTGTTCGACACACCGGGCATCCGCTCGTTCGGCTTGGCCCACGTGTCCGTCGAGGCGATCCTCGACGGGTTCGACGACCTGCACGAGGCGGCCGCCCTGTGCCCGCCCCACTGTGACCACCTCTCCCCCGACTGCGCCCTCGACACGGCGGTCGCTTCGGGAGTCGCCGATCCTCGGCGGCTCGACTCGTTCCGCCGATTGCTCCTCAGCCGCGAAGGACGCGCGGACGACTGAGCCGGCGCAGATACGGTGCACGGTGTGACATCCCTCGCCGATGACCTCGCCCTCGCCCTGTCCCTCGCCGACACGGCCGACGCCATCACGATGGCGCGCTTCCTGGCGGCCGACCTGTCGGTGTCGACGAAACCGGATCTGACGCCCGTCTCCGACGCGGACAGGTCCGTGGAGTCGCAGCTCCGCGACATCGTCGACGGGCTGCGGCCGGGCGACTCGGTCCTCGGTGAGGAGTTCGGGGCGACGGGCGAGGGGCCGCGCCGTTGGATCGTCGACCCGATCGACGGTACGAAAAACTTCGTCCGCGGGGTGCCCGTGTGGGCGACGCTGATCGCCCTCGAGGTCCATGACGAGGTGAGCGTCGGAGTCGTTTCCGCGCCGGCGCTCGGTCGCCGGTGGTGGGCGGCCCGCGGCATGGGTGCGTGGACGGGCACGGCAGAGGCCCCCCGGCGTCTGGCGGTGTCCTCCGTCGCCGCCCTGCCGGATGCGTTCCTGTCGTACGCGAGTGCCGGGGGCTGGGCCGAGATCGGCCGCGGGCCGCAATTCCAGTCGTTGCTCGAAAGGGTCTGGCGCACCCGTGCGTTCGGCGACTTCTGGTCGCACATGCTGGTCGCGGAGGGGGCCATCGATCTCGCGTGCGAGCCGGAGGTTTCCCTGTGGGACCTGGCTGCGCTGTCCGTCATCGTCGAGGAGGCCGGCGGTCGGTTCAGCGACCTCGATGGCACCCGCGGGCCGCGCGGCGGCAACGTGCTGACCACCAACGGCCTGCTGCACGACGACGTGATGGCCACCTTGCGCCGGTAGCCGGCGTCGCCGGTCTACGGTTGGACCATGCGTCTTCTGTGGTTCGTGGTCCTGGCCGTCCTCGCGGTCTTTGCCGTAGTTGCCATCGTCAAGGCAGTCATCTGGCTGGCAACCGTCCTGCTGGTGCTCGTCGCCGTCGTGTTCGTGCTGCGGTTACTCGCCCGCACGCGCAGCTGACCGTCAATCCGTCCAGTTCGCGAGCCGCCCGCGACGGCTGATCGCGCGCAGCCGCTCCTCGACACCCCGCCGCGCATCTGCAGGGGTCACGATCAGGAGCGAGTCGCCGATGCGCAACCGCAGGCCCGGCTGCGGGACGAAGCTTTCGCCCCCGCGGACGACGAGGGTGAGCCTGGCCTTCCGAGGCAGCCGCAGCTCCTCCACCTCGACGCCGTGCATCCGCGACCCGGGCGGGATCGTCAGCTGGAGCATGTCGGCGTGCAATTGCTCGAGCGGCGCGACTTCGACCTGAAGGTCGCGCGCCGCGTCGGCATCGAGCAAACCCAACCGGCGAGCGAGCGGCGCGAGGACGGGTGCTTGCACCGCCGTCAGAGCGAACACCACGAGAAAGACGGCGTCGAACAACCGCTGCGCACCCGGGACCCCGCGGGCGACGGCAAGCACCGTGAAGACGATGGGAACGGCGCCGCGCAATCCCGCCCACCCGAGGAACACCTGCTCACGCCACGGCAGCCGAAACGGCAAGGCGCTCACCGCAACGGACAGCGGCCGTGCGACGAGCAGCAGCGTGCCGGCGATGACCAACGCGGGCACGATCGCGCGACCCAA
>JAVEEB010000120.1 GCA_030840665.1 Frankiaceae bacterium
ACAAGCGAGCTGATTGCCCGTGTACGAGTGGCCGTGGAAGAACGCCTTCCCTTCCTCCGGCCGCGCGAGGAAAGCGTCGTACACGGCAGAAGTCGTCAGCACCGCCGACAGTGGCAGGTAACCCCCAGTGAGCCCCTTCGCGCAGACGAGCAGGTCCGGCACGACGCCCGCCTGCTCGCTCGCCCAGAACGTGCCGGTGCGCCCGATCCCCGTCGCGACCTCGTCGACGATGAGCAGCACGCCGTGGCGCGTGCACAGCTGTCGCGCACCCCGCAGGAACAGGGCGTCGTACGTCAACATCCCGCTCGCCGCCTGCACGAGTGGCTCGACGATGAGCGCGCAGATCGACGACCCGTCCCGTTCCAGCAAGCCGCGCAGTTCCTCCAGCGCCTGCGCCGCGCGATCGGACGCGGACTGCCCCGGACCGCGCACGCCGGGGGACCCGATCCGCCGCGTCTGCAAAAGGATCGGCTTGTACGTCGCATGGAACAGGTCCGACCCGCCGACGCTGACCGCGCCCAGCGTGTCGCCGTGATAAGCCTCCGCGAGGTGCGCGAACAGCGGCCGATGCTCGCCGCGCTGCGCCGCCGCCTGGTACGCCATCTTCAGTGCCACTTCGACGGCGCTCGACCCGTCGCCGGCGTAGAAGACCCGCGACAAGCCGGGGGAGCGGGCGAGCAGCAGCTCGGCCAGTTCGATGCCCGGCTCGTGCGTCAAGCCGAGGAACGTCGAGTGCGCCAGCTTGTCCAGCTGCGCCCGCACCGCGTCGTCGATGGACGGCTCGCGATGCCCGTGCACCGTGACCCACAAGGACGAAACGCCATCCACGTAACGATTTCCGTCGGTGTCCCAGAGGTAGACGCCCTCGCCCCGCTCCATCACGACCGGCTCGTCGGCGGGCCAGACGGCGTGCTGCGTGAAGGGGTGCCAGAGGGAGGCGAGGTCGCGTGCGACGAGGTCGGCCGTACGGGCAGAGGTCATAGGAGCGAGTATCGCGGACCGCGCCTCTAGGCTGAGGGACGTGGCCACGCTTGTCGACGTCTTGCGCAGGCGCGCCGGGCTGTCCGCGGCCGACGCCGACTGGCTCCATCTGCTGGTCGGGGAATGGCAGCTCCTCGCCGACCTCTCGTTCGCCGACCTGCTCCTGTGGGTCGAAGACGCGTCGCGCCCCGGCGAGTACGTCGTCGCCGCCCAGCTCCGCCCCACCACCGGACCGACCGCTTTCTCCGACGACAAGGTCGGCACGACGGTCGTCAACGGGGAGCGCCCCAAGGTCTCCGAGGCGTTCGCGACGGGCGCATTCGTCCGCGACGGCGCCCCTGATGGTGTGCCGCTCCGTGAAGAAACGATTCCTGTACGACGGGATGGCCGCGTGCTGGCCGTCATCGGCCGGTATCGCAACGTCGCGTACGGGCGCAGCTCCAGCGCCTTGGAGCACGCGTACATCCGCACCGCCGACGAACTAGCCGCGATGATCGCCGACGGCCTGTTCCCCACGCCGGGCGGCGACGCCGACGCCGACGCCAACCAGCGGGTCGGTGACGGACTCATCCGCCTCGACGCCGACGGCCGGGTCGAGTACGCCAGCCCGAATGCCCTCTCCGCCTACCGCCGGCTCGGCTGGACCGGCGACCTCACCGGCGAACGGCTGGCGGACGTCACGAGCAGCCTCGTCTCGGAACGCGGCCCGCTGTCCGAACCCGTTGCCGCGATCGCCGAGGGCAGGGTGCCCCGGTCGCGCGAGGTCGAGACGGGCGCGGCCGTCGTGCACGTGCGGGCGATCCCGTTACGCCGCAGCGGCCAACACGTGGGGGCCCTGATCCTCGTGCGCGACGTGAGCGAACTGCGTTCCCGCGACCGGCAACTGTTGAGCAAGGACGCGACCATCCGCGAGATCCACCATCGCGTGAAGAACAACCTGCAGACCGTCGCGGCACTGCTGCGGTTGCAGGCGCGCCGCCTGGATGTGCCCGAGGCGCGAGCGGCCCTCGAGGAGTCGGTACGGCGCGTCGCGTCCATCGCGCTCGTCCACGAGACGCTGTCGCTGGCGCACGAGGAGGCGGTCGACTTCGACGCGATCGTCGTGCAGATCGCCGGGATGGTGGCCGACGTGTCCACGACCGGCGCACGGGTCGGCACGGCGTACAACGGCTTGTTCGGGGTTCTGCCCGCCGAAGTGGCGACGCCCTTGGCGCTCGTCATCACGGAGTTGGTGCAGAACGCGGTCGAGCATGCGTTCGCGGGGGAGCCGGGTCAGGTGACGATCACGGCGACTCGGCATGGGGGCGAGTTGACGGTGGTCGTCGGCGACGACGGGGCGGGTCTGCCGCCGGGGTTCGTGGCGGAAGCCTCACCGCGGCTGGGTCTGCAGATCGTGCGGACGCTGGTGGTTGCGGAGCTGGGCGGCACGATTGCGCTGCGGCCCAGGAAACCGCGGGGCACCGAAGTGGTGCTCACGATTCCCATTCACGGGTAGGGCCCGCGAGCGGGCGCGGCGCAAAAAAACGGGAGCCGCGGCCCGAAGGCCCGCGGCACCCGTTCGGTAGACGCGGTGGCCTACGGGGACTGCTGAGTGCTGTGGATCAGGAGGTGCGGACGCGGATGGCACCGCGACGCTTGACGGCGCGACGCTCGTCCTCGCTCATGCCGCCCCAGACTCCGGCGTCCTGGCCACTCTCGAGGGCCCACGTGAGGCACTCGTCGACGACGTCACAGCGACGGCAGACGGCCTTGGCCTCGTCGATCTGCAGAAGGGCCGGACCTGTGTTCCCGATCGGGAAGAACAGCTCGGGGTCTTCGTCGCGGCAGGATGCGCGGTGGCGCCAATCCATGAGCGTTGCACTCCTTGGAGTAATCGGGCCTGCTGGCCCTGCGGGTCGTCCCACTTCGTGGCGGGAAACGACTTTGTGAACAGTTTCACGAGCCTGGCCCATATAGCGCGGGGCGGCTTTTACAGCGCCCCGCGTAGGTCTGACAAATTGACCTTAACGAGTGCGCTCGGACTTTGCCAGGGACTTCGTTGTGGCCTTGCTCACATCGAAACGGTCCGGCGTGGTGCCATTGACCTGCTCGGATGTCGCGGTACAGCCGATCGGACCCTCAAGTTGACCACATCGACCCTGATGTCGCATTCGGTCGCCGCGGCCTTCTTGGCAGGGTTGCTTCCGCGCGGTTCGTCGTACGAAACCCGTCGACCGCGACCGCCACAAAACACTGGCTTCCCTTGGATCGGTCCAACCCTCGGCCGGCGAAGCCCCTCGGGCAGCCGGGCCCCTCGGGTCCGCCGTTGCCCAAGGCGGGCTGGCCCGGTCGGGTCAGCCGATGCCGGGCACCACGGTCAGGGCTTCGCGGTGAGCTCGCACGTTCGCGGTCGTGACCTCACCCGCGTACTCGCCGTCCAGCTGCACGCTGATCGGCAGGTGCGAGTGGATGGACACGCCATCGAGGTCGTGCAGCCGCAACAGGTGCCGGTGCCGGGGGCTGGCGGCCGTGAGGACCTGCGCGAACGTCTGCGCCAGCGTCGCCGGCCCGAACCGCCGCAGCCCGAGGATGTCGAGCCCGGTGTCGAAGCTCGCGTCCGGGCATGCGTGCAGCGGCTGGTCACCCAGGTACGTCCACGGGGTCGTGTTGGCCACGATGAGCAGGTGGAGGCCGGGGGTCATCATGCCGCTCGGGGTGATGAGGGTCAGGGGCGCGCGGCGCCAGGGTGTCGAGCGCATGTATTCGCGCAGGGACGCGGCCACGTACTGCGGGGTGGTCGCTGATCGGCCCGCTTTGCGGCCCAGGTCGACCTGCCGTACGACACGCGCGTCGAACCCGAAGCCGGCCGCGAACGTGAAGAACCGGCCACCGACGTCACCCAGGCTGATCCGGCGGCGCACACCGTCCCGGATGGCTTCCGCGAGCCGATCGGTGACCTCCGCGGGGTCGGTCGACTGACCGAGCGCGCGGCTGAACACGTTGCCATGGCCGCCCGGGACGACGGCCAGCATGGGCCGGCGCTCGGCCGGCACCCGCATCAACCCGTTGACGATCTCGTTCACCGTGCCGTCCCCGCCGTGGGCGATCACGAGGTCGACGCCGTCGTCGGCCGCCCTCTCGGCGATTTCGGTGGCGTGGTCGCGGCGCTCCGTCGGGACGATCGTCAGGTCGGTCTCGGCGCCCAGCGTCGCCGCGAGCACCGTCGGGTTGGACGCTCCGGCCGTCGTCGCGTTCGGATTGACGACGAACAGCGCACGCATGTCCGGAGGGTATCGGGCGCGCCGACATCGGGGGCGCACGAGCGCCCGTGCCGGTTAAGGTCGTGCCATGTCGAGAGCCCGGCGCCCGCCCCCCGTCCCGCCCGTCGCGACCATTCCGAAGGGCGTTGTCGGGCCGACCACCGAGGGCACTGCGACCACCCCGACGGGCAGCGCGTGGCTCCGGCGAGCCGCAGCCTTCGTGGCGTTCGAGGGGGTGGCGCTGGTCGTAGTCTCGCTGCTGTACGGAGCCAACGTTCACGACGAAGGCCACGGTTTGTCTGCGTGGGGTGCCGCCGCGGTGGGCGCCGTCTGCGGGGCCGTGATCGTCGGGGTCCTGGCCCGCGCGCTGGCCCGCAGCAGCCGCAGCGCGGTGGCGCCGACCGTGTTGCTGCAGCTGATCTGCATCGGCGAGGCCTACAACATGACGCAAGAACAGAAATGGTCGTACGCCGTCGTTGTCACTGTCCTGGCCGTCGGCGCCCTCGGCGCGACCGCCCTCGGGCTCCGGCAACTGCCGGCGGACGAGGACTAGCCGCAGCGATCACTCGTCGACGAGCAAGCCCTCGCGGAGCTGGGCGAGCGTGCGTGCCAGCAGGCGCGACACGTGCATCTGGGAGATGCCGAGCTCTGTGGCGATCTGCGACTGGGTCATGTTGCCGAAGAAACGCAGCAGCAGGATCTTCTTCTCCCGCGGCGGCAGCTTCTCGAGGAGCGGCTTGAGGGACTCGCGGTACTCGACGCCCTCGATCGCTTCGTCCGTGATGCCCAGCGTGTCCTGAACGGACGGCGAGTCGTCGTCGCCGCCGTCGGGAGCGTCCAGCGAGACCGCAGAGTACGCGTTGGCCGACTCGAGGCCTTCGAGGACCTCTTCATCGGTCATCTTGAGGTGCGCCGCGAGCTCCGAGACGGTGGGGGACCGCCCGTTGCGCTGCGAGAGCTCCTGCGTGGCCTTGGTCAGGGCGAGCTTGAGCTCCTGGAGGCGGCGCGGGACGCGGATCGCCCAACCCTTGTCGCGGAAGTGCCGCTTGATCTCGCCGACGATCGTGGGCGTTGCGTACGTAGAGAACTCGACGCCGCGCTCCAGGTCGAACCGGTCGACAGACTTGATGAGGCCGATCGTCGCGACCTGGATGAGGTCGTCGAGGGGCTCGCCGCGGTTGCGGAACCGCCGCGCCAGGTATTCGACCAGCGGCAGGTGCATCTCGACGAGCTCGTCGCGGACGCGCTGGTGCTGGTCCGCGTCGACGGCCGGGTCCACCAGCACCGCGAACAGGGCGCGAGCGTGGTTGCGGTCCTGGCGGGTGCGGTCTTCGCGCAATTCCTGCGTCGTGGGGGCCAGCAGGACTTCGGCGAGTGCCGGGTCCAGCTCGTCCTCGGCCACGGTCGCGACGGGTTCTTGCGTCGGCTCGGTCGTCACGTTGTCGGTCATGATGGGTCGGCCGCGCGCCGCTTGATCAGCTCGATCGTCACGGTGCCGTCGCCGCTCACCCGGCTGTCGACTTCGCCGGCGAGCGCTGTGAGCACCGTCCACGCGAAGGTTGTCCGCGACGGCTCGACGCCATCCGTGGTCGGCACGCTGACCGCGACACTGAGCGCATCGCCCTGCAACTCGAAGGTGCAGGTCAGGCTCGTGCCCGGGATGGCCGTCGGCAGCAACATCGCGCAAGCCTCATCGACGGCGATCCGCAGGTCCTCGATCTCGTCGAGGGTGAAGTCGAGACGCGCTGCGAGGCCGGCCGTGGCTGTGCGGAGGACCGACAGGTACGCGCTGGCCGCCGGCAGGCGGACCTCGACGACATCCTTCGGCTCTACCGCGCCCGACGGTGCGGTCTGCTCGGTCATTCCTTCTCCCGCCAATCGTTGTCTGACAATCACTGGCTCGCTGTCGCCTCTCACGCTAACGCGCCGGGGACCAAGGCGCTGCGACGCGCCGTACCCAACGGGATCGGTCGATATGCAAGCGTCGTTGCAAGCGTCGGGGCGCCCTGCCACCAGGGCCCCCCGACACTGTCGATCAAGCCGGCTTGCCGCCCTTTGTCTCCCAGAAGATGGTGTCGATCTCGGCAATCTTGGCGAGAAGCTGGTCGGCGACCGCCGGGTCGACGGTGCCCTTGGCGCCCGCGGCGCCGGCGAGCTTCGTGGCCGACCAGAAAAGGTCGTGCAGCTGCGGGTATTTCTCGACGTGCTCGGGCTTGAAGTAGTCCGTCCACAGCACCCACAGGTGGTGCTTGACGAGCTCCGCGCGCTGTTCCTTGATCAGGATCGCGCGGGTGCGGAATTCGGCGTTGTCGTTGCCTGCGTACTTACCGATGATGGCCTTCACGGACTCGGCTTCGATGCGGGCCTGAGCCGGGTCGTAGACGCCGCACGGCAGGTCGCAGTGAGCCTGCACGGTGACGGTCGGGGTGAGAAGGCGGCTGAGTAGTCGCACGGGTCCTCCAGAGGCGATTGACGTGTGATCGACACTACCCACGTGACGAGACTCCACATGCGGGGTGGTCGGTCGAGATTGCGGCTGGGCCGCGTCCGGGTCGAGAACATCTCGATGCTGCCGACGTACCGGCCTGAGGACTGGCTCCTTGTCCTGTACGGCTCGCGCCGGGCGCGACCGGGCGACGTCGTCGTCGTGCGCCGCCCGGGGGCCCTCCTGGTGAAGCGTGTCGCC
>JAVEEB010000234.1 GCA_030840665.1 Frankiaceae bacterium
CCTGCGTCAAGAGGTCGCGGCTGTTGGCCGCCAGCGACAACTCGTGCTCGCGCTCGAACGTCTTGCTGCCCGCGTCCGCCTGGTCGTCACCCGCACTGTCACCGGAGTCCCGCTGGCGCTCCGACCATGAACGGTCGGCCTCGTCGATCTCCGTGCTGAGCTCGCGGGCCTGCTCGTCGAGTTCGCCGCGGATCTCCGCCAGTTCCTCGGCCGTCCACACGACCTCGGGAACGGGCGGCTCCGGCGGGAGCGCCTTGGGTGCGGCCGCCTTGATGGCGGCGGCCTTGACGGCTGCCGCCTTCTCCGCGATGGCCGGATCCACCGGGGCCGCGGCCTTGGACGCCGCTGCCTTGACCGGGGCGACCTTCGTGGGCGGTTTCGGCGTCCCGACCTGGACCGTGACCTCAGCCGGCGTCTCGGTCGTCGCCGGCCGGGCGCCTTCGGCGGGGGCGGCCTTTGGAGCTGCGACCTTGGCAGGCGCAGCCTTCGCCGGAGCCGCCTTGGCGGGCGCGGCCTTCACAGCCGCCGCTTTCACGGGCGCGGCCTTCACGGGCGCGGCCTTCACGGGCGCGGCCTTCGCCGGAACGCTGGCCGGGGCTGCGTCTGTGCTCGGCACGGCGGCCTTCTTTGCCGCGGGTGTCGCCGTGCCTGGAGCGGTTGTCACTGGTTTCGCCTTCACTGGCGCGGCCTTCGCGGCCGCCGCCTTCACTGGTGTCTTAGGCCCGGCGGCTGCCTTTGCTGGGGCTGCCTTCGCGGGAGATGACTGTGGCGCGGCCTTTGCGGCCGTCGTCTTTGACGGCGCCGCCTTTGCAGGAGCCGCCTTTGCAGGCGCCGCCTTTGCCGGCGCCGCCTTTGCCGGAGCCGCGGCCTTTTTGACCGCCGCCGCAGGCGCCTTTTCGGCACTTGCACGCGGTTGACCTGCGGTCCCCGCGCCGCTAGTCGCCATGGTGTCGCCTCCGTACGCGGGTCGATTGACCCGTCCCGCCCGTGGTCGAGCAAGTCCGCGCAGGATACGGCGGGCATGTGGGAGCGGCAACACGCCGCGCCGTGATCATGAGCCCAGCAACTCCCGCAGGCGGGAGGCACAGTCCGCGGACGGCTCGAGAAGTTCAATCACTTTCGTACGACTTGTCGCCCCGCTCACCAGCACGACGCGGGCCGGGCGCAGGCCGAAGGCGTCGGCAACCGCGCGGAGGGCTGCCTGGGTCGCCCGCCCGTCCACGGCCGGCGCGCTGACCGCAACGACCAGGGCGTCGCCGTAGCGGCCGCCGACAGCCGTCCGCGACGATCCAGGCTTGACCCTGATCGCGAAGCGAAGACCACTCATAACGCGCCCGACAGCAATGACACGGCGCCGACCTTATGGGACCGGATATCCTCGGGCACGCTATGAGCGCCTCTCAGGGTTTCGGCCCTCTCCCCGCCCAGGTCGACCTCCCTGCCCTCGAACGAGAGGTGCTGGAGCGATGGCGCACGTCGGACGTTTTCGCCAAGAGCCTCGCGCAGACGGCCGACGGCCCGCGGTGGGTGTTCTACGAGGGCCCGCCCACCGCAAACGGCAAGCCCGGCGCTCACCATGTCGAGGCTCGCGTCTTCAAGGACCTGTTCCCGCGGTTCAAGACGATGAAGGGCTACCACGTCCCCCGCACGGCCGGCTGGGACTGCCACGGGCTCCCAGTGGAACTGGCCGTCGAAAAGGAGCTGGGCTTCACGGGCAAGGGAGACATCGAGGCGTACGGCGTCGAGAAGTTCAACGCCAAGTGCCGCGAGTCCGTCGTACGCCATGTCGACGAGTTCACGGGCCTGACCGAACGGATGGGCTACTGGGTCGACTTCGACGCGGCGTACTGGACGATGTCTACATCGTTCGTCGAGAGCGTCTGGTGGTCGCTCAAGCAGATCTTCGACAAGGGTCTGCTCGTCCAGGACTACCGGGTGTCGCCGTACTGCCCGCGTTGCGGCACCGGCCTGTCGGACCACGAGGTCGCGCAGGGCTACCAGGACGTGACCGACCCGTCGGTGTTCGTGCGCTTCCCGCTGACGTCCGGCCCGCTGGCCGGCACCGCCTCGCTGCTGGTCTGGACGACCACGCCGTGGACGCTGGTGTCCAACACCGCGGTCGCCGTCAACCCCGCGGTCACGTACGTGGCGGTTCGCGTCGACGCCGAGGTCCTCATCGTCGCAGAACCGTTGGTGGCAAAGGTATTCGGTGACACCCCGGTGCTGATCGTCGCGACCTACCAGGGCACCGACCTCGAGCACTGGACGTACCAGCGTCCGTTTGATCTCGTCGACATCCCCGACGCGCACTACGTCGGTCTCGCGGACTACGTGACGGTCGAGGACGGCACCGGGCTGGTGCACCAGGCCCCCGCGTTCGGCGCCGACGACCTCCTCGTTGCCAAGAAGTACGGGCTGCCGGTCGTCAACCCCGTGCGCCCCGACGGCACTTTCGCCGAGGACATGCCGATCGCGGGTGGGCTGTTCTTCAAGAAGGCCGACAAGCCGCTCATCGCCGACATGCGGGAGCGCGGCATCCTGTTCCGTGAGTCGGCGTACACACACTCTTATCCGCACTGCTGGCGCTGCGACACCGCGCTGCTCTACTACGCGTTGCCGAGCTGGTACATCAAGACGACCGCGGTCAAGGATCGCCTCATCGAGGAGAACCAGAAGACCGACTGGCATCCCCCGACGATCCAGAACGGCCGCTACGGCGACTGGCTCGACAACAACATCGACTGGGCACTCTCGCGCAACCGCTACTGGGGCACTCCCCTGCCCATCTGGCGTTGCGCAGAAGGCCATCTGACGTGCGTCGGGTCCCGCCAGGAGCTCGGCGAGCTCGCCGGCCGGGACCTGTCCGAGCTCGACCCGCATCGCCCGTTCGTGGACGACATCACGATGGCCTGCCAGAGCCCCGGCTGCGACGAGAGCGCCTCGCGCGTGCCCGAGGTGATCGACGGGTGGTACGACTCCGGCGCGATGCCCTTCGCTCAGTTCGGCTACCCCTATCAGGGCGTCGAGGCGTTCGAACAGTCGTATCCGGCGCAGTTCATCTGCGAAGGCATCGACCAGACGCGCGGCTGGTTCTACACGCTCATGGCCGTCGGGACGCTCGTCTTCGACCAATCGCCGTACGAAAGCGTCCTGTGTCTGGGGCTCATCCTCGACAAGGATGGCCGAAAGATGAGCAAGCACTTGGGAAACGTGCTCGACCCGTTCCAGCTGATGGAGTCGCACGGCGCCGACGCGTTGCGCTGGTACATGCTCTGCGGCGGGTCGCCGTGGAGTGCGCGCCGCGTCGGCGACGAGGTGCTCGCGGAGGTGGTCCGCAAGGTCCTGCTGACGTACTGGAACACGGCTTCCTTCCTTGTCCTGTACGCCAACACGAACGGCTACGTGCCCGGCGTCACGCCGGTGCCACCGCTGGCGGAGCGGCCGCTGCTCGACCGCTGGGCGATCTCCGAGCTGCACGCGACGGTCCTGGAAGTCGATGCAGCACTGGAGGATTTCGACTCCAGCCGCGCCGGCAAGCGGCTCGCGCAGTTCATCGACGACCTGTCGAACTGGTACGTCCGCCGTTCCCGTCGCCGTTTCTGGGACGGCGATCCTGCCGCGTTGGGCACGCTGCACGAGTGCCTCGAGGTGCTCACGCGGCTGCTCGCACCGTTCGTCCCGTTCATCACCGAGGCGGTGCACGAGCGGCTCGTGGCCGACGTGTATCCCGACCTGCCCGACTCGGTGCACCTGCGTGACTGGCCGAAGGTCGACGGGGCGCTCGTCGACACCGAGCTGGCGTCACAAATGGCTCTTGTACGTCGACTGGTCGAGCTCGGCCGCACCGCCCGGGCCGCGTCGTTGATGCGCAACCGCCAACCCCTCGCGCGCGCGCTCGTCGCGGCGCCCGGCTGGGACTCGCTCCCCGACGAGCTCCGCGCCCAGGTCGCCGACGAGCTCAACGTGCTCTCGTTCGAGACCCTGAGCGGTGACCTGGTCGAGGTCAGTGTGAAGGCCAACTTCCGCAGCCTGGGCAAGCGATTCGGCAAGGGCACGCAACCAGTCGCTGCGGCTATCGCCGACGCCGACGCCGGCGCTCTGGTCGCGGCCGTGCGGGACGGCGGCGCGACAGTCCTGGTCGACGGTCAACCCGTCCCCGTGTCCGCCGACGACCTGATCATCACGGAGACACCGCGCGAGGGCTGGGCCGTCGCGTCCGATGACGGCGAGTCGCTCGCGCTCGACCTGACGCTCACACCCGCGCTCGTCCGGGCCGGGCTGGCGCGCGAGGCGATCCGCATGATCCAGGAGGCCCGTAAGGCCTCCGGGCTCGACGTGTCCGACCGCATCGAGCTGTGGTGGTCCTCCACGAACGAAGACCTGGCCGCCGCCCTGCGTGAGCACGCCGGGCTCGTGGCCGGCGAGGTCCTCGCCACGTCGTACGACGAAGGACACCCGACCGCCGACGTTCGCGAGCACGGCGACCCCGAACTGGGGCTTAGGTTCTGGCTGCGGGCCGCGGGCGAATGAGCGAAGCCGCGGCGTAAGACGCCGCGGCTCCGACCCGCACGGGCTCCGAATTACTCAGGTCGCGACCGGTCCCCCGCCGTCGCCGCAGTCCTGGCCGTGGTCGCCGCCGTTGCCGCCGCCGTTGCCGTTGTCGCCCGTGTGCGGGTTGCCACCGCTGCTGTTGTGCCCGCAGTTACCCAGCCCGTTGTCGCCGCCGTTGGCGGGCATCGGGCCCTCGGGGACCGTGACGTTGGTGTGCGGTGCAGCCATCGCTGAGGCGGGAAAACCGAAGCCCGCGAGGGCGAAAGCTGTCGCGGTTGCTGCGACGAGTCGGCGCATGAGATCTCCTGAAGGGGCTGTGCGAGCCGGCGGCAGGTGCGCCGGGGTGGACACGTTCTGTGTCGGCCCGGCTCCCTGACGGCTGGTTGGGCCACTAAGGGGACGACGTTCCGCGCTCGGGCAGGCACGCCCGCAAATCCACCCGTTTAGCGGAACCACCGACCGGTCCCCGGGCCCGATGCTCTGTTTGCAAGTGATCGGCTGCTCCAGACGGAGCAACGCACGGCATCCAACTGGGCGGAGGTCAGACCGGTGTCCCTCGCACCTCTCTCGATGATGACGCAGCAGGCAGTCGGCGGCGGCGTCTCGCAGCTACGGCTGGCGACGAACGCGATCGCGGTCCCCGCGCTCGCCAGCCAGGTTCGCCCGGCCATCGTGCTTCCCGAGCGCGAAACCCGCGAGCTGATCACCGCCGCGCAGCGTTACGACGTCAGCCAGGGCGGCTGCTTCTCCGCCGGACCGGCCGGCATCCAGGTGTGGAGCGGCCCCTGGGACGGGGCGGCCGGCGGCCACGGTTCGGCCGTTCTGCTGGGCTCGGTCGATTGGTCGTACGACACCCCTGTGCGGCACTACGCCACCGTGTACCGGGCCATGGTCACCGCCTCCGGCCTCGCCGCCGGTGAAACCACGACCTCAATGCTCGCTCGCATCCTGGCGCTGACAGGCCTGCCGCTCGAGGGCGACCGCGTCGGCATCCCGACCGCGCCGGCACGTGACCCGTTCCGATCCCGGGGTCTTCCGTCCCTCTGAGCTAGCCGCCGGGCGGGCCCTGCGGGCCCGCGGGGTCGATCGGGCCTTGCGTCGGAGGAGTCGGCGCCATCGGCGGGAACGGCATGCCCAGCGATTCCTCCGCCGGTGCCGGCACCTCGGGTGGCGGCACAGCGCGCCGCTGACGAATCGCCCCGTACAAGAAGGCACTCGCAGCCAGGCTGGCCACCACCGCGCCGATCATGATCGGCAGATTCCCCGTCACGATTCCTGCGATGAGCAGACCCACCGCCAAGGGCGTCAGGATCCCGCTCAACGCGATCACGTCAGCTCATCCGTTCGTAGACGGTTCGGGGCCTTCCTGCTCGACCTCCATGCGACCGGATCCGGGCCCAGCCTCCCGCGGCGGACCGCTCGGGGGCTCGATGCCGATGCCTGGTGATGTGAACGAGAAGGGGCTGCCCGACGGCGGCGGGACTGCGCCGGCCTGTGAAGACGGCTGGCCGGGCGCACCCGCGGGCGGGGCGAAGCGCGGCGGCTGGCCGGGAGCTCCCGGACCTGCCGGCGGTGCCGTCGGCGGGGTTGCGGGCGGTGCCATCGGAGGGGCCGTCGGCGCGGACGCGGGCGGTGCGGCGGGCGGTGCGGACGGGGGGGCTGACGCCGGGGGGCCTGCCGGGCCGCCAGGGCCCTGCGGCATGGGCGGGCGAGACTGCAACGGCTGACCCGCGCCGGGCGGTGGGCCTCCAGGAGCCCCCTGACCTGACGGTGCGCCGGGACCTGCCGGGGCGCCGGGACTTGCCGCGGGAGCACCCGTCGCCGGGCCGGCACCGCGGGACTCGAGGTCGCGGAGCTGCTGCTCGAGGTACGCCTTCAGCCGAGTGCGGTATTCGCGCTCGAAGGTGCGCAGCTCCTCGAGGCGAGCCTCGGCGGCGTTGCGCTGCTGCTCCAGTCCGCCGAGGACGGCCTGGTGGCGTTCGTGGGCCTCACGCTCGAGGCCGCCGGCCCGGGAGCGGGCGTCGACGAGCAGCTTGTCGGCCTCGGCGCGCGCCTCGTTCACGACCTGCTCGGCCGTGCGCTGCGCCATCTGCAACGTGCGAAGCGCCGCCTGCTCCGAGTCACCGGGGGCCGCGGAGGGCGCGGCAGGCGGAGTGACGGGAGCCGGACGAGCGGGCTCCTCGGCGGCCGGCGCGGCAGGGGCAGCCGTCACAACGCCACCTCCGGATTGCACCTGCGCCTGCAACGCGGAGACGCGAGCACGCAGCTCGTTGTTTTCGGTGAGGAGCCGCGCGATCTCGCGCTCGACCTCGTCGAGGAACGCATCGACTTCCTCCTCGTCGTACCCCTTCTTGAAACGGGTCGCGACGGAGAACTCCTTGTTGGCCACGTCGGCCGGAGTCAGTGGCATGAGGCACCTCTGCTGGAGGGGGTGGCGGTCACAGTCTGGTGCCCCACGAGGACACCGCGCTGATGAGAACGTAGATCAAGATCACCAAAACGAGGAACGCGAGGTCCAGCGAGAAGGTGCCGAGTCGCAGGGACGGAATGAAGCGCCGCAACAACCGCAGCGGCGGGTCGGTGACGCTGTAGACGATTTCGAGCACGATGACGAGTGGGCCGGAGGGCCGCCAGGAACGGTTGAGGACGAAGACCCAATCGAACACCACTCGGACGAACAGGATGAACAGGTACAGCCGAAGGATGTCGACGATCACCACAGCCACGACGTTCATGCTGTCGCCTCGCTCCTATCCGCTCGCGCCGTTTCCTTCCGTCCGCCGTGGTAGCCGACGCCTGCCGTGCCGTGCCGCGCCTAGCTCTGGTTGAAGAATCCCTTTTCGGCGATCTGCGCCTTGTCCTCGGCGGTCACGTGCACGTTCGCCGGGGAGAGCAGGAACACCTTCTGCGTGACCCGCTCGATCGTGCCGCGCAGGCCGAAGACGAGCCCGGCCGCGAAGTCGACAAGTCGCTTCGCATCGGCGTCGTCCATCTCGGTCAGGTTCATGATGACCGGCGTGGAATCACGGAAGTGCTCGCCGACACCGCGGGCGTCGTTGTAGCTGCGCGGGTGCAAGGTCGTGATCCGGTACGTGTCCACGAGGGGCTCCGGGATCTCGACGACGGGACGCCGGACGGGGTCGATGACGCTGGTGCGCTCGACGGCACGCTCGGGAGTGCGATCCCAGCGGCTGGCAGGCCGCTCGTCACGCGCATGGGCGGGGTGCTGGTCTGGCTCGGGGCCATAGGCGTCGTCGTACGGAACCTCGTCTTCGACGAGTCCGAGATAGACGCCGATGTTGCGCAGGCCCATGGGTCCTCCGTGCGGTTCTGGGGGCGGGCGGCGGCGCGCGGAGCGCCGTCGAGACGGACGTTACCCGACGAGTGGCGCTCGACCGCCCAGCAACGCCGTGCCGACACGAACAAGTGTCGATCCGGCTTGGATCGCCGCCGTTATGTCGGCGGACATGCCGGCCGAGATCGTGGTCGCGGTGGGGTGCGTGGCTTGCAGGTCCGCGGCGATCGCCGCCAGCCGCTGGTACGACGAACTCGGGTCCGCACCCAGCGGCGGTACGGCCATGACTCCGGCGAGCCGAAGCCCGTCAGCCGCCGCGATCGCCGCCGCGAGGTCGCCGACCTCGTCGGGCGCTGCTCCCCCGCGGCTCACGTCACCGTCGAGGCTGACCTGGATCAGCGCGTCGATCGTCCGGCCGTGCCCGACGGCAGCGGCCGACAGGGCCTCGACGAGCCGTTGCCGGTCGACGGAATGGACCACCGACGCGCAGCCGGCCACGACCCGCGCCTTGTTCGCCTGCAGTTGCCCGACGAAATGCCAGCGCAGCGCCAGCTCCGCTGTCTGCTCGGCCTTCTCGCTCAGCTCCGCGTGCCGGTTCTCGCCGAACTCCGTCAGGCCGAGGCCGGCGAGAGCCCGCACGTCCTCGACCGGCCACGTTTTGGTGATGCCGACGAGCGTCACCCCCGCCGGGTCCCGCCCCGCGCTGTCGCACGCGGCCTCGATGGCCCCCCGGACGCTGCGCAGGTTGGCGGCGAGTTCAGCCGAGCGGGCCGTCATCGCGACGCCAGCCAGACGGCGCC
>JAVEEB010000408.1 GCA_030840665.1 Frankiaceae bacterium
TTCGACAAGTTCCCCTTCATCTTCCTGACCCTCGCGCTGTCCCTGCAGGCGTCGTACGCGGCGCCGTTGATCCTGCTCGCGCAGAACCGGCAGGCGGACCGCGACCGCGTCGGGCAGCAGGAAGACCGCGCTCAGAACGAGCGCTCGGTGGCCGACATGGAGTACCTGGCCCGCGAGGTGGCGGCCATTCGCATCGCGATGGGCGAAGTCGCGACGCGCGATTTCATCCGCCAGGAACTGCAGCGCCTCCGCGAGGACGTCGTCGACGACATCGTGGAGGCCGACGAAAGCGCCGACCTGGATCAGTCGCAGGGCCGCCCGAGCGCCTGACGCGGTTAAGGTCAAAGGCATCAACCCGGGCCGTCGGCGGCCGATAGACCTCGGGTGATGCCTTCCTCCCAGCCGACCAGCAGCGCCGTCTCGCAGGGCCCGCTCCTCGGAGATCCCGCCGTCCCGTCCCAGCGCAAGCGCCGCCGCCTCGGCGAGGTGCTGATCACGCTCGGCTTGCTGTCGGCGGACCAGCTCAAGCTCGGCCTCGCCGAGCAGCAACGCCCGGCCAAGGGCCGCCGGCGACGCCTGGGCGAAGTGCTGACGGACATGGGCATGCTCACCGAACGCCAACTCGCCGGGGCGCTGGCCGAAGCGCTCAATCTGGACCTCATCGACCTGTCCCAGGTGCCGGTGCGCGTCGACGACGCGCGGATGCTGCCGAAGCAGCTGGCCGAGCGGCACACCATGATCGTGATCGGCCGGGTCGGCGGTGCACTGCGCGTCGCCGTCGCCGACCCGACGAACGTCGTCGCCCTCGACGATGTCCGCCTTTACACGCGCACCCCCGACCTCGTGATCGTCGTTGCGACCGCGCAGGAGATCCGCGACAACCTGAACCGGGCGTGGGGCCTGCACAACACCCCCGACGTCGTCCTCGTGGACGACAGCGAGGCCGTCGAAGAAGACCTGCACAACGTGTCCGACGCGCCGGTCGTGAAGCTGGCGGGCCAGATCTTCAGCGATGCGGTGCGGCTGTCTGCGAGCGACGTACACCTCGAGCCCCAGCAGAAGGATCTGCGCATCCGGTTCCGGATCGACGGGGTGCTGCGCGAGATCATGTCGGTCCCACGATCGACCGCCCCGACTCTTGTCGGCCGCGTCAAGGTGATGGCCGGTCTCGACATCGCCGAACGCCGCCGGCCCCAGGACGGTCGCACGCGCCTGCAGCTCGAGGACACGTTCGTCGACGCCCGCGTCAGCACGTTGCCCACCCTGCATGGCGAGAAGCTCGTCAT
Source organism: Frankiaceae bacterium (assembly GCA_030840665.1). Lineage (GTDB taxonomy): Bacteria > Actinomycetota > Actinomycetes > JAVEEB01 > JAVEEB01 > JAVEEB01. Next base: position 1,287 of record JAVEEB010000408.1, read on the forward strand.
CCGGCTGCTCCCGCGGGCCGCCAAGGTGCCCTCGCTCGTGTCCCTGGGCTTCGACGCCGACCAGCTCGACGCCGTCCGCCGCAGCATCGCCGAGCCCCAGGGACTGGTCCTGCTCACCGGCCCGACGGGCTCCGGCAAGACCAACACCTTGTACGCCGCACTGGCCGACCTCAAGGACGTGGCGCGCAACATCGTGACGCTCGAAGACCCGGTCGAGATCGAGCAGCCGGGCATCTCGCAGGTGCAGATCAACGAGAAGGCGGGGGTCACGTTCGCTCGCGGCCTGCGTGCCGTGCTGCGACAGGACCCAGACATCGTGCTCGTCGGCGAAGTCCGTGACACCGAGACTGCTGACCTCGCGCTGCGCGCCAGCATGACCGGTCACCTCGTCATGACGACGATGCACACCAACGACGCCGCGTCCGCCATCACGCGCCTCATCGACATGGGCATCGCGCCGTACATGCTGGCTTCGTCACTGACGCTCGTCGTCGCGCAACGCCTCCTGCGACGGCCGTGCACGCACTGCCTGGTGGACGACGTCCCGACGGAGCAGGTGCTGACCGCTCTCGGCCTGCGACCCGCCGACCTCGTCGGGGCAACGCCGAAGCGCGGCACGGGCTGCGCCGAATGCGGTCACACCGGCTACTCGGGCCGGCTCGGCGTCTTCGAGGTGCTGCCGGTCACCACGGCCTTCCGGCGGGTGCTGCTGTCCGACCCGACGGAGCGCGCGCTGCGATCCGCCGCCGGGATTGCGGGCATTCGGTCCGTGCGCGCGAGCGGTCTCCTGAAGGCGGCTCAGGGACTCACGACGTACGACGAGGTCCTGCGCGCGACCCGCGAAGACACCGACGACGGCGCACGCTGCGGAAGCTGCGAGCGGGCGCTCGGCGACGACATGGTCGGCTGCCCCTGGTGCGGCACGGACACGGCGGTCCGGACGTGCCCGACGTGTTCGCACGCCCTGTCGGCGGAATGGGTTCGCTGCCCGTACTGCCGGCCAAGAGCGGCTGCGGCCCCTGCCCCGGCTTCGGCAATGCCCGCTGTGCCCGCGACCAAAGCTGCCGCGGCGCCGCGCACCGCCGGCCGGCGCGCGGCCGACGCGGACAAGGCCATCCCCACCCGTCGGGCCTCCGGGCGCAGGGCGGCCGATGCGGGCACGGCGACCTGACGGGACGGCCGCCGTAGCATGGACGGGTCACCCGCTCCCGCCTCACGAGGTCCCATGCTCCCCACGCAAGAAGCGATCACCGCCGCGCTCGCCACGGTGCAGGATCCCGAGATCCACAAGCCGATCACCGAGCTCGGCATGGTCAAGGGCATCACCGTGGCAGAGGACGGTTCGGTGCTGGTCGACGTCTACCTGACCGTCACCGGCTGCCCCATGCGCGACCGCATCACGGCCGATGTCACCGCCGCCGTCATGAAGGTCGACGGCGTGACCGGCGTGCGCGTCGACCTCGACGTGATGAGCGACGAGCAGCGCGCGGGCCTGCAGACCAAGTTGCGCGGCGGCGTTGCCAAGGCTGAGGTGCCCTTCGCCAAGCCCGAGTCGCTCACGCGCGTCTTCGCGATCGCGAGCGGCAAGGGTGGGGTCGGCAAGTCGTCGGTCACGACGAACCTGGCGGCGGCCATGGTCGCCCAGGGCCTCAAGGTCGGCGTCGTGGACGCGGACATCCACGGCCACTCGATCCCACGGATGCTGGGCGTGGACGCCCGTCCCACCAAGGTGCAGAACATGATCATGCCGCCGTCGAAGCACGGCATGAAGGTGATGAGCATCGGCATGTTCACCGAGGGCAACTCCCCGGTCGTGTGGCGCGGGCCGATGCTGCACCGCGCCCTCGAGCAGTTCCTCGCGGACGTGTTCTGGGGCGACCTGGACGTCCTGCTGATGGACCTTCCGCCCGGCACCGGCGACATCGCGATCTCGGTCGCCCAGCTCGTCCCCAACGCGGAAGTCGTCGTCGTCACGACCCCGCAGCTCGCCGCGCGCGAGGTCGCGGAACGGGCGGGCGCCATCGCGCAGCAGACCAAGCAGCGCATCGCGGGTGTCATCGAGAACATGGCCGGCCTCCCGTGCCCGCACTGCGGCGAGCGGGTGGACGTCTTCGGGTCCGGCGGCGGCGCGATCGTCGCGGCGACCTTGTCCGAGGCCATGGGCACCGACGTGCCGCTGCTCGGCAGCATCCCGATCGACATCCGCCTGCGCGAAGGCGGCGACGCGGGCTATCCCCTCGTCATGAGCGACCCGGACGCCCCGGCGGCCAAGGAGCTCCGCGCGATCGCGGACCGCCTGGTGAAGCCGCGGGGGCTCGTCGGTCGGCCGCTGAGCCTCTCGGTCGTCTAGCGCCTGACCCGCGGCGCCTGCAACCTGCGCTGGCCATCGCGCGTCGCTTGCTGTGAAGCGGGGTGGCCTTGTGGATGAGGGTACGAAGTCCGGCAGCAGCGGTCATGGCGCGCGGCTCGGCTCGTTGCCGGGCCGCCCCTTCAAGATCGTCGCCGCCGTTGCCGCGGTCGTGATCGTGATCGCTGTGAGCGTCCCGGTCGCGATCGCGGCGCCACACTCGCACTCACGCTCGCGCTCAATCGTGGCTGCAAAGACTGTCGCCGTCTCCTTGTCGCCCTCCAGCACCCCGGAGCCGGCCAACCCGGCCCCGACCCCCACCGCCTCACCCACACCGGCAGTTGGCCAGCCGGATCCAGCGGCCCCGTCGCCAGCTGGCACCGCCGCTCTCGGCGCCGAGCCACCGACGGCAGAGTCAAGCGCCGCGCGCCCACCCAAGCGGCTCTGCCCTGCAACCGACCTACGGCTGGACGAGCTCCAGAGCGAGGGCGGCATGCTGCGGGGAGTCCATCTGTACGCCGTCATCAACAAGACGGCGACACCCTGCCTGCTCGACGGCCCCTCGCGGATCGTGTCATCGCTGGCCGACGGCACGCCCGTCGCGCTGGCCGACGTTAACCCGCAAGATCAGGACGGGCACCCGATGAGCTTCGGCGGCGCCCCCCTGACGGTCGGTTCGCACGGCCGCGTCGGCCTCTACGTCCTGACGCACAGCGGGGCGGCCCTCGACAACTATCACTGCCCGGACCGTCCGGGGTCCACCGATCTTGCGCTCGCCGACGGGTCCCGGCTCCGACTCTGGGACGGCGCTGCCTGCCGGCAGGACAACCACTGGGCCAGTCCGTTCTTCGCGCTGGACGCCAATCCCGTCTGGGCCGTGTCGAATTCCCTGCCCTTGCAGCCGGTCAACGCGCGCGCCGGCGGAGTCACCGAGATGCACGCGACCGCGGCGCCGACCGGCCCGCTGACGGGCGGCCGGGCGGACATCGACGGCGATGGTGCACCCGATGACGTCGTCGTCGACAGCCGGGGGGCAGTGACCGTCACCCTGACGACGGGCGAGACATACGGCCTTCCCTTCGTACCCGACACGACCGTGCGGCTGGCGTCGCTGCCGGACCTTTTCGGTGACGGGCATCACGAGATCCTCGTGGCCTCTTCCGCGGCAGGCTGCTGCGGCTACCGGTTCGCTCACTACGGCGCAGCCGTTTACTCGTGGCAGTCTGGCGGCCTCGTCCAGCTGACGTTCGGCGGTGGGTCCGGCCAATTGCGCTTCGATGACCGCAGTGGGCTCACATGCGTCGATGGTTCCGCCGTCCAGGTCGAGGTGACAGGCGACAAAAGCGTGACGATCCGTCGCGCGTCGTACCAGATCATCCAAGGCTCTGTCGTGAACTCGGGTGTCACTCAGACCCCGTTCAACGGAACCGGAAACGACCCAGGGAAGTTGGGGGCCGTCGTGTCCTCGAACTGCCCGGGGATGGACGCATTCGGCTGGGCGAACTAAGGCTCGGGCCGCGTCGGGTGAGGTGGCGTCGCTCAGGTCGCGTCGGAGTCGTACGGCGGGCGCTCCCCCGGCGCCAGCCGGCGCTGCGGGGTCGGGCCGGGCTGGGGGGTCGGGCCGGCCGGCGGGACGTCGTCATCCTCGCCCGAGAAGAACTCGCGGGCCAGCGCGCGCGGGTGCAGGGACGCCAGGTCGTCGACACCCATCGACTCGCGGAGATCGGAGGTGGCGTCATTGGCCATCCGGCGCAGCTGACGGAACAGCCGGCCGGCGTCCTGCAGCAACTTCGGCAGGCGGTCCGGACCGACGACGACGATCGCGACGACGAGCAGCAGGATGATCTCGAACGGCCCCACATTGCCCAGACCCATGCTCGCGTGTACCTCCTCGCGGCACAGCCTAGGGGGCGTCGTGGCCCGACGCGGTCAACGGAGGGCGGAACGCGTCAGGGGCGACCGAGAAAGCCGAAGCCCGGCAACTGCCTCAGCTGGCTCGCACCCGTCATGCGGGTGAACTCGACCGTGCCGTAGGAGGCCGGGTGGCCCCCGGCGTTGACGAGCTCGTAGGGAACCCGAGACGTGTCGTTCGGCGCGGCCCACACACCCAGCGCGAGCACGGAGGCACTGCCCACCAGGGCGGCCGACAGGCGACGCCGCCGCATGCTGACGCGATGGCGTGAGCGGGGATTTCCTGCGCCGGGCGACGGGGTGGGCAACTCGGAGTGCATCAACGCGAATGCCTCGTCCGCAGACAGCGAGGGGATCGCGATCAGGCGATCGAGAAGCCCGGGCGGCAGGTCAGGTACGCCTGCGCCAATGACGCGCGCCTTTCCCCGCCGTTGATCGTCGACGTCCGCGCGGCACTCCGGGCACCAGGTGATGTGTGCCAGAGCGCGATCCCGGTCGTCGTGGCCGAGCTCACCATCGGCGACCGCAGCCGCGATGTCCCCGAGGTGCGAGACGTGCGCGGTCATGCTGCGCCGCCCGCCCCGGGGCTCGTGTTGCGCGCCCGGTGCTGCAACGCACTGCGCAGCGAGGTCCGGCCGCGGTGGATGCGACTGCGGACGGTGCCGAGCTTGATACCGAGGACGTCAGCGATTTCTTCGTACGAAAGGCCTTCGATGTCGCACAGCACGACCGCGGCGCGGAACTCGGGAGCCAGCGCGTCGAGCGCCGCCTGGACGTCGGCGTCGAAGAGGCCGTCGTCGTACCGCTCGGCGGGCGTCCGTTCGCCCGAGGACACGCGCTCGGCGTCGTCCGGGAGGGCGTCGAAGCGGATCCGCGCGCGGCGGCGGACGAGATCCAGGAAGAGGTTGGTGGTGATGCGGTGGATCCAGCCCTCGAACGTGCCAGGCGTGTACGAGTCGAGCGAACGGAAGACGCGGACGAACACTTCCTGCGTCAGGTCCTCGGCGTCGTGCTTGTTACCGGTCAGCCGGTAGGCGAGGCGGAAGACCCGCGGACTGTGCTGGCGGACGATCTCGTCCCAGCTCGGCGCGGTCCACGTTTCGGTGTGCGTCAGGGTGCTCACATCACCATTGACGCCCACGGCCTCCACATGGTTGCCCGATGGGCGCACATTCACAGGCTGTTCACAGGGTGCCGGCGCCGATTCCTCGGCCGTACGTCTGCCGAGAAGCGGCACCCGACGGGTCGCCGCGGCCTTGATCGCAGTCATTCAGTGACCTGTCCGTGGAGGAAATCTCTCGCTTGCGACAACGGCGACCTGCGCCCTGAAGTTCCCGGGCATGCCCGGCCGTTGCCGTGCGCCCGACTGGCTTGCCTCTCTCGCGCGGTGCGTGCCTCGCTAGGCTGCACGCA
>JAVEEB010000056.1 GCA_030840665.1 Frankiaceae bacterium
CGACCGCCTGACGGTGCAAGGGACTGCCGTTTCCCGCCTTTGAACGGTCACGGCATTTGCCCGGTCCAACCGCGACGCCCATCGTCACGCGCTCGCTGATGGGGAGGCACGGCGATGGAAGGCGATCCGCCCCGTCAGCCGGCCCGATATTCGCGAGGCCCCTGACGTGACCAGGAGCGCAAGGCCGATCGCCTCGACGCTGGTTGCCGGGGACACCAGCCGCGGGATCTCGGAGAAGACCGGGTGCGCGACAGCGGAGAGCACTGCGAGAGCGATGACGCACGTTGCGGGCAGCCGAAGGGCCGGCACGCGCATGATCCGCCACGCCCCCAAACAGGCAAGCAACGGCACCAACGGGTGCTGCAGCATGCGCACGGCCAGTTTTCCCATCGTGCGGCGCTCAATGCGCAGAAAATCCGCGTTGACCCGACTGTCAGCGACTGGCAGCGCAAAGTGATGAGTGACGACATCACGCATCGTCTCGGTGAGGCCAGGGCTGTGCAGCATGTGCATGACGACCAACTCGACTAGGAGAGTCGCGCCGGCCGCCAGCGTGATGCGGGCGTTCTCGATGCCACGCCTGCGCAACGTCGATACGCCGTACACGAGCAAGACGACCGCGCTGAGCAAGACGGCAGACGAGGGCCGCACGGCCATCAGCCACGCGAGCGAGGCGGCGACTATCCACCAGGAGCTGCGCCAGCCCGCGCGCGACCAATACACGAGGCCGACCGCCGTGCCCACGATCCCCACCAACGCCGGCGCTTCCGACCCGACGCGGGACAGCCACGTCGCACCGCGAACGGCGAACAGGAGTGCCAGCGCGACGATCGCCGTCGCCCGGGGTAGCCCGGCCTCACGCACCAACCACGCGAGCAGCACAGCGCTTATGACTGCACAGAATCCTGTGGCGATCGCGAAGGACGCCTGGTGCCATACCGGCATGAGCAGCGCGGCAAGGGCCGCGAAGCCCAAGCGGTCTCGGAAGATCGCGGCATATTCGGAACGCACCGGCCACGGTCGCTGCGGGCACGCATGCCCATGGTCGAAGTGAAACGAGTCAACCCGGTTGCAGCCACTGGCACGCGACTTCGGCTGCCTTGGTCCCGGCGAGAGGCGGACGGTAGCCCGCGATCTGATACGCGCGGTGAGCGTATGAGTACGAATCCCCCATGTACTGCGCCTTGGCGCTGTGCCAGCGCAGTAGCCAGAGGCCCGTGGCGACCAACGCGGCCATCACGAGCCAGGCGCCGCGGCCGAGACGTGCCGCGGCTGGTTCACACTGCCTTGTCACCGTACGAATCTAAGTCGGGTAAGGGAATCTCAGTGGCCCGAGCTGCCGACGGAACCTGAACACGACCTCTCGATGTCACCCCGATTCCCCGTCCACATATGGTCATGGGTGCCGAACGACGGTAGGAACACCTGTCGACAAGGACGCACAACTGTGGCTGCGAACCTGACCGGACCGACGCCCGGGGTTGACCTGGCCCAGGCCGCCGACGCCCGCCCCATCCGCACGGCCGTGATCGGGTACGGCCTGGCCGGTTCGGTGTTCCACGCGCCCCTCGTCGACGCCGTCGACGGCCTCGCGCTGACAGCCGTCGTCACGAGCAACACGGAGCGGGCCGAGGCGGCCCGATCGCGCTACCCAGGCGTGCGGGTCTTCGGGTCCGCGGACGAGTTGTGGGGTGAGTCGGAAGCCCTGGACCTCGTCGTCATCGCGACGCCCAACAGCGCCCACGCACCGCTTGCGCTGACCGCCATCGAGGCCGGTCTCGCCGTCGTGATCGACAAGCCCCTTGCTGTCACGTCGGCAGACGGCGAGCGGGTGCGCGTGGCCGCGGCCGTGGCGGGAGTGCTGGCGAGCGTCTTCCAGAACAGACGCTGGGACGGGGACGCCTTGACGCTCCGCGGGTTGCTGGCCGACGGCGCGCTGGGCGACGTACACCGCTTCGAGTCACGCTTCGAGCGCTGGCGGCCACAGGTCAACGCGGGAGCCTGGCGCGAGGGTGGGGACCCCGCTGCGGCCGGCGGGTTGCTGTTCGACCTCGGCAGCCACCTCATCGACCAGGCATTGAACTTCTTCGGGCCCGCCACGCACGTGTACGCGGAGGTCCGGCCGGTCCGGCCCGCCGCCAAGGTGGACGACGACGTCTTCGTCGCCCTGACGCACGCGAGCGGAGTCGTTTCGCACCTGTGGGCGTCCGCCACCGCGGCCGACCTCGGGCCGCGGTTCCGCGTGCTGGGCTCCGCAGGGTCGTACGTGAAGCACGGACTCGACGTGCAGGAGGCGGCGCTCCGAGCCGGCGGCGGCCCCAGGGACGCCGGCTGGGGAGCCGAGGATGAAGCGTCGTGGGGCCGGATCGGCACACCCGGCGAGACGCGCCCGGTGCCGACGGTGGCCGGGCGGTACGAGGCCCTCTATGAGGGGATTCGGGACTCCTTGCTCACGGGCGTGGCTCCCCCCGTCGCCCTGGAGGAGGCAATCGCCGTGCTGCGGGTGATCGAGGCGGCCCGCGACAGCGCGCGGGAAGGCACAGTCGTCGCCCTGTAGACCCGCGTGGTCAGTGGGCGCCGTCAGGGCCGGGCGGTAGCCAGCGGGCAGCCGGCATCTCCACCCGGCCCCCGCGCATCGGCGTGCCCTCGGCCCGCAGCAGCCGGATCGCCTCGCCGTCGTGCTGTGCCGCGGGGGTGCCATCCGACCTGACGACGCGATGCCACGGCACGTCGCCGCCGAGCAGGCTCATCACGTGGCCGACCTGTCGCGGTCCGACGTCGAGGACGTCCGCGATGTCCCCGTACGACATCACGCGGCCGCGAGGGATGCGCACCACAATGTCGCGGACGTCGAAGGCCAGGTCTGCTCCCACGGCAGCGAGCCTGCCAGGTGCCGGGCCGCACCTCCGAGCCGAGCCCTCTGCCAGGCTGCTTCCCATGACTCCTTGGAACTCGGGCACCTGGCTCAACCCACCCGTCGCGGCCGAGGTTGACGACGACGACCTGCTAGTGACGGCCGCCGCCGGCAGCGATTTCTGGCAGGAGACGTCGTACGGCTTCCGCCGTGATTCCGGGCACGCGCTGCTGGCGCCGTTCACCTCCGAGAGCGCGGTGGAGGTGTCGTTCCTTGTCGACTACCCGAACCTGTACGACCAGGCCGGTCTGCTGGTGCGGCTCGACGAGTCGACGTGGGTGAAGGCCGGTGTGGAAGTCAGCGATGGCACCCCGCAACTGGCGGCTGTCGTCACGCGCGGTCAATCCGACTGGTCGATGGCGCCCGTGCCCGAGTGGCTCGGACGCAACGTCACCATTCGGGCCAGCTGGTCGAGTGGGGCACTCACGTTGCGCGCCCGCAGTGACCCGGCGGCAGCCTGGCGGATGATGCGACTGGCCCCCTTCGCGCTGTCCGACGCGGTGAGCGCCGGCCCGTACCTCTGCGCGCCGGAGCGAGCCGGCCTGACGGTGCGTTTCACGGGCTGGCGGTCCGACGTGGCGGACGGGGCGCTGCACCTGTGACGGCCCCAACAGTCAACCCCGCTTGAAGAAAACGTCCCCTAGGCCTGCTCGGCGATGAGCGCGTTGACCGCGGCGGCGACCAACCGCACGGGTTCACCGGTGGCGGCGGCGACGCGGGTCAGGTCGTCCCATTCGGCCTTGCTCCCCCACGGCCCCGACTTCACCCGGACGGCGTGGCCGCGATAGTCCAACGTCGACTCGCGACGGTCCGCGGCGGCGCGGGTCACGGCCTGCCGGCGGACACCTAGGGAGCCCGTCTCCCGCATCAGCAGGGCCTCGAGACGCATCGCCGCGGCCGCCTCGGTGAGCACGGACACCGTCTGTGCGGGCCGGCCCTTCTTCATCGTGATCGGCGTGAGCCACGCGTCGGCCGCGCCCGCGTCGAGCGCCGCGGCGACCACGTGAGCCAGGAGCTCGCCGGTGACATCGTCAACGTTCGTCTCGAGCAGCACCATGTGGTGCAGCGCACCGAGCGGCGTGCCCAGCACCGCGGTCAGGACGTTGGGCCGCGCGGGCAATTGCCGGGTGCCGGCGCCGTACGCGTGGCTCTTGATCTGCATCGGCGGCGGCGCGTCGTACCGCGCGCGCAACGCCAGCAGGAGCGCGGCGCCCGTCGGGGTGACGGTTTCGCCGGGGATATCCGTGCCGACGACGGACGCGCCGCGCAGCAGCGCGAGGGTGGCGGGCGCCGGCGCCGGCAGCGTGCCATGAGCCGTGACGACCGAGCCGGTGCCCACCGCGACCGGCGCGCAGACAATCTTCGTGATCCCGAGGGCGACGACGGCCGCCGCGACCCCGACGGTGTCGACGATCGTGTCGACGCCCCCCAGCTCGTGCAGGTGGACGGCTTCGCGAGCCACGCCGTGGATGCCCGACTCGACTTCCAGCAGTGCGGACACGGCCGTCGCGGCGATGTCCGCGGCCGGTGCGGGAACTGCACGTCGTACCGCGTCCAGAAGCTCTGTCCCCGGACGCGCGGCCGGCCCCTCGGCAACGGTCACGACTGCGCGCGTCGCAATGAGGCCGCCCGCATCAACGGTCTGCTGCTCGAGCGACCAGCCCGTGACCCCCGTCGAGGCGATGGCCGCCCGCACCTCGTCGATCGGGGCGCCGAGGCCGAGGAGCGCCCCGAGCAACATGTCGCCCGAGATGCCGGTCGAAGGATTGAGCCAGAGGATCACGGACCAGGCCGCCGCATCGTGTGCAGCATGCGATGCGCGGCCATGGCGGCGGCAAAACCCGAGTCGATGTTGACGACTGTGATGCCGGCGGCGCACGAGCTCAACATCCCGAGGAGTGCGGTGACGCCTTCGAAAGCGGCCCCGTACCCGGTGGACGTCGGCACCGCGATGACGGGGCAACCCACCAGGCCGCCGACCGCACTCGCCAGCGCCGCTTCCATGCCGGCGATCACGACGACCGCGTCCGCGGCCGCGAGCTCGCCGGCCACCGCGAGCAGCCGGTGCAGGCCCGCGACTCCGACATCGTGGTAGCTCGTCACGTTCAGGCCGATGGCCCGGCCGACGGCGACGACTTCGTCGGCAACCGCACGGTCGGCAGTCCCCGCCGTCACGACGGCGAGGGTGAAATCGCCGCCCGGACTCACTCGCCAGGTGAGCAACCTGCCGCCACGGTCGTACGCACCATCCGGCACGGCCTCGAGAACATCCGTCGCGGCGGCCGGCTCGACGCGGGTGACGAGGACCGGCCCCGAGTTCGCCGCGAGCAGCCGCTGGACGATGGCGGCGATGTCCGATGGTTGTTTGCCCGGCCCGTACACCACCTCCGGCAGGCCCTGGCGCGACTCACGGCCGATGTCCACGCGCGCAAAACCCAGATCGATGTACGACGAGCCACCGGCGTCCGCGTTCATGCCGGGCGGCGCGCGGGGGCCGGCAAGCCCAACATCACGTTCATGCGGCCGCTTGCGAAGCCGTGCAGGTCGATGCTCACGAACTGGAAGCCGGCCGCAGCGATCGCGGCCTCCACCTGGTCGCGCATTCCCATCGCCCGATCGATGTCGTCGGCCGGCAGCTCGAGACGGGCAACGGTCAACCCGCCGTGCGCCCGAACACGGCAGACGGGGAACCCGAGCGCCCGCACGCCCTCTTCCGCTGTCGCGATGCTCTCCAGCAGCTCCCTGCTGACGGGTTCGCCGTAGGCGACACGGGAGGCGACACAAGCCGCGGCCGGCTTGGCGGCCGTCTCCAACCCCAGAGCAGCGCTGACCCGCCGGACGTCGTCCTTCGTGAAGCCCGCTGCCACCAGCGGCGTGACCACCCCGCGCTCGCTGGCAGCCCTCTGCCCGGGCCGGTGGTCGCCGAGGTCGTCGACGATCGTGCCGATGGCGATGGGTGCGCCGAGCATCGCGGCTAGCGGGTCCAGCGCGTCGAGGAGCGCCGACTTGCAGTGGTAGCAGCGGTCCGCGCCGTTCGCCAGGTATGCGGCCCTGGTGTCCTCGTCGGTGCGCAGTTGCAGATGTGCGATGCCGTGGCGTTGCGCGAAGCCCGCGGCGGCGACCCGTTCCGACTCGGGGAGGCTCGGCGAAATCGCCGTGACCGCGACAGCCGCTGAGCCCAGGACGTCCGTCGCGGCAAAGGCCAGCAGCGCGGAGTCCGCGCCTCCCGAGAAGGCGACAATCAGCCGGCCGTAGGACCTCAACTGGCCGCTCAGCCGGTCCATTGCCGCCGCCACCGTTGCGTCATCGGCGGCGAGTGCCCGCGGCGCTGCCGCGCTCGCTTCAACGGACGCTGTCACGATGTCGGAGCTTACGCCCGGAGAGGCGGAGCCGGCGCCCTAGGAGGTCAGGGCCCATCCCGTTGCCGCGGCGACGACACAAGCGACGAGGCCGCCCCCGCCGAACGCGACAGCCGCGCGGTAACGGCCTTGCTGGACGAGGCGGACAGTCTCGAAGCTGGCAGTGCTGAACGTCGTGTAGCCCCCGCAGAATCCAACACCGACGACGAGTCGCCAACTGTTGGCCGGCTCGGTGAACGCGCCGGCGAGGCAGCCGAGCAGGAGCGAGCCCGTCACGTTGATCGCAAGGGTCGCCCACGGGAACGCCCCAGCGGTGCGCCAGCGCACCGCGCCGTCGACGAGGAACCGCGTTACGGCGCCGGCACTGCCCGCCAGCGCGATGAGCATCACGATCACAGGGCGGCCGCCGTGCGGCGCTTGGAACGCACGGCAATGCCCGCCACGGTCGCCGCGAAGCCAACCAACACGGTCGCCGCGGCGTAGGCGACCGCGGTCACCACGTGGCCCGCTCGCAGGAGCCCGGTCACGTCGACAGCCAACGCGCTGTACGTGGTGAATGCCCCGCAGAACCCCACGCCCGCGACGAGGCGCAGGCGGCGGAGGCGGCCAACGTCGGGGCCGCGGCGCGCCAGGGATTCCAGCAACAGGCCGAGCACGAAAGCGCCGGCCACGTTGACGATGACGGTCGCGATCGGCCAGCCGCCGGCCGGACGGATGACCAGCTCCAGCCAGTAGCGGCACAGTGTGCCGGTGAGCCCGCCCAAGGCGACGAGTGGAACCGACTCGAGCAGGCGCGGGGCACCGACGCCGCCGTTCGCATCCGGGTCAAGCGCAAGTTCCGCATGCGGATCCCCGCTTGCCACGCTGCCTCCTCCGACGGTGGCGACAGCCTAGCCACTGGCGACCGTGACCTACAGAGCGGACAGCGTCTTCCAGTAGGAGAAGCCGTAGTTCCACTCGGCGCCGAGGCCGTTCCAGCCTTCCATCTGCTTGTTCGTGCCGGTGGTGATCACCGGGTCGCCCATGAGCACGCGGTTGAAGAGCCAGATCGCGTCCGCCAACGGGATGTTCGTGCACCCGTGCGAGGCGTCGGCCTTCCCGATGAGCTTGTTCCAGGGGGCACCGTGCACAAACTCACCAGAGTTCGTGATCCGCATCGCGTACGGCACGACCACGTCGTAGTAGTTCGGGTCCTTCTTGTCCGTCACGCCGATGGTCGCGGATTGCATGTGGTACTGGACGAACTTCTCCGAGATGACCTTGATGCCCGACCGCGTCTCGAAGCCCGTCTTGCCCAGGCTCACCGGAATCGTGCGGACGACGGCCCCGTCGATGGAGACCGTCATCTTGTGCGTCGCGTCGTTGACGCGAAGGACCATGGCGCGGCCCGTCTGAAAGGTGACGTCGCGGTTGGTGGTACCCCAGATACCGAGACCCGCATGGACGCCTGACAGCTGGGAGTGCACCGTGATGTGGGCATTTGCCGGCCAGAACTCAGCGGGACGGAAGTGCAGTTCGCGGTTGGACAGCCACGCCCACGATCCTTCACCGAAAGGCTTGTCCGACTCGACGGTCAGCGCGGCTTCCACCGCGGCCCGATCCGTGCGAGCCACGTCGTGGTTGAGCAGCACGGTGATCGGCATGGCGACGCCGACCGTCCTGTCGCCGTACGGCGTGATGTCCGTCTTGAGCTCGTGCGCCGGGGGGCCGCTCGTGAACGCGCGCGTGAACGTCGACGGTGTGCCTGCGCTGTCGGTGGTGACGACCTCCAGCGTGAACGGCTGACCAGGAGCCAGGTCGACCGGTGACGTCCAGGTCGACACGCCCGTAGCGTCGGCGACGACGCTGCCGTCCGCGGCCTTGAGTGTCACAGTGCCGAGGACGCCACCGGACGCGTTGACGTGAATGCGCTGATTCGCCGTCAGGGTGGCCCCGTCGGCGATCGAGGCGGTCACGACGACGGGCACCGGGGTGGCTGTCGGCGTCGACGGCGCGGAGCTCGACGCTGTTTGACCCGACGCGCCCGGGTTGGCGCCACCGATGACCGGGGCGACCTTAGGCCCACAGGCTGTGACAGCCAGCGCCACGATGATCATGGCAATCGGTCGCGGGGAGCGGCGGGTCACGGGAGTGTCCTTTGTCGGCAGGAACGGCACTTCGTAGTGTTCGGCACGGCAACGCCCTGGCAACAGTTTCTGTGGCCGCTCTTTTCCCGCTGCATAACCATTACACGCAATCGACGCGGCAGTGACCTTGAAGGTTGCCACGGATTCCACGGCGCGGCAGGTTTCGCCGGACTCAGGCGGACAGGCTCGCCCAGGTCGCACGGACCGTGGTCCCCGTGGGGGCCATGTGATGCGCTCGTTGATAGCTGAGCAGGGCGGCCTTCGTCAGTGGTCCGAACGTCCCGGTGGTAGGCGCGCGCAGTACCCATTGCAGCGCACGGACGGGTGCGCCGGTCGAGCCGACCTTCAGTGCTGAATTGCGGTAGGGGTACAGCGTCACAGCGACGATCAGCCGGCTCCAAAGTGTGGCGTCGACGACACCTGTCGCCGGCACGTGCTGACTGCGCTGGAAGGCGATGACGGCAGCCTTGGTGTTGGGACCGAACGTGCCCGTTCCCGTGAGCTCGGTGTGGCCCATCGTCCGCAGCGCCAACTGGAGGCCGCGGACGGCCGCGCCATAACTGCCGGTGCGCAAGGGAACGGAGCGGAAAGTCAGCAGGGATTGCCCGGCCTTGGACGGCACGGTGGTGAGAACGGGCGCCTTCCAGGAACTGGCGGGCACAGGGGGCACCACAGGCACGGAGGGAAGGACGGGCGACGGCACGGGAGTGACGACGATCGGATCGGTCGCGGTCGACGTGGTCGGGGGCGTGGTCGGCGTTGGTGTTGGTGTCGTCGTTGGCGTAACGACGGGAGTTGGCGTCGGCGTCGGGGTTGGAGTGGGGGTCACCACGGGCGGCTTCACGGTGGACGCCGGGGTCACGGCGGAGAGGAGCGCGAGCCAGGAGGGTGGCGCCAGCCAACCGGTGGCGGCGATGTTGTGCGCGGTCTGCCATGCCGAAACTGCTGATGTCGTGCTCCCCCCGAAGACACCGTCGGCCCCGACGTGCAACGCCTGCTGCACAGCCGTCACGCCCGGGCCCGTCGAACCCTGTCGCAAGCTCGCGCCGCTCCAGAGACGCAGCAGCCGCAGGAAGGGCGGGTCGGCCGGACTCGCCGCCGGCCATGCGGGGCTCGCCACGTTGGGGCACGGGATCACGCGAGCGTGGCCGCTGTAGGTAGGCGACCAGGCCAGGTTCGCCACGCGGCAGGGGCCATAGTCCATGGCCGCCACGGTCTTCGACCAGTACGACGTGCGGCCCATTGCGCCGGCCCACGTGAGGGAGAAGTGCACATGGTTCTGGTGGCAGGAGGTCACGTCACTGCAGGGGTACGCACGCCAGCCCTCGGACAGGCGGTACAGCCCGAGGATCTGCTTGTTCCAGATGATGTACATGATGCCGAGGCGACGCGCCATGGCCGCCGGGTTGCCCGCCGCGTCGGGAGCGAGCAGCCAGGCGACGACCGCGTTGACCTCGGCGGTCTGATGCGCGTTGCGGTAGGAGACCGCCCAGTCGAACGCGCGACCCTCCTCGTGCTCGCTCAGTGCGCCGACGGAGCAGTCGCGCACGATCCCATCGCTGGACGAGTCCGGATACGTGGCCTGCAGCAGCCGCGCGAAAGCCGAGACGCCGGGCTTCGCGACCGGATCGCAGCTCGACTGTGCGACGTAAACCGGCATGTCCTCGATGGCAAGCGGGAGTCCCGCGGGCACCGGAGGCGTCGGTAGACCGGGAAGTGCCGGGGTCGGCGTCGGAGTCGGCGTGACGGTTGGCGTCGGTGCCGGCGTCGGCGTCGAAGTAGGTGTTGGCAGTGGCGTTGCGCTCGGGGCCGGCAACGTGGGCACGGGGTCCGGCGTCGGAGTCGGCACGGCACCGACGGTGTCGACCACGGTGGACGTCGCCTGGGCCGCGGGCGACAGCAACGGTCCGAGCCCCACGGCCGCCACAACAGCGGTGCAGACGAGGGTCAACGCTCGCGCTCGTAGCCGGTCGGGCACGCCGGAGAGGTGTCGTCGCATTCGACAATCCTCGACGGCACAGCGACGAACCTTGACACCATGCACTGCTGGGCGTGTCGGGGCTCCAGGAGCGCATGCCTGTCGATGGCGATCGTCGTACGCCCCCTTGTCGTCCTGACCGTCCCCGGCCCACTGCTGCCGCGTCTGTCAAGATGGCGAGCATGTTCGGACACGATCCCCTGCCCGCCGTCGCGGTTCGCGACATCTCCGAGGACGCCTTCATCGTCGACGTGCGCGAGCCCGACGAGTGGGCCGAGGGTCACGTGGCCGGCAGCCTCCACATACCGATGCAGGCCATGCCGGAGCGCCTGGGCGAGCTCCCCCGCGACCGCCAGGTGACCGTGCTGTGTGCCGTCGGTGGCCGTTCCGCGCACGTGACCGCGTGGCTGCTCGCGCAGGGGTACGACGCGGTGAACGTGACCGGCGGGATCCAGGCATGGGCCGCCGCCGGGCGCGCGATCGCGTCCGATGACGGCCAGCCGGGCTAGATCTGGGCGTCGCGCGGTCTGCCGCGGCCGTCGCTGGGGTACGTGGGGGCCGTGACCGACCACACGCCGCCCCGACGGGCCTGGCCGCGCCGCCGCCGCGGGTCCCTGCGGGTGATCCCTGCCGATCGGTGGCAACGGGCCGCCGGCTGGGTGATCGACGTGTTCCCCTTCGTCCTTGTCGGTGGGGGCCTCGTCCTCTGGGTCGAAGGCCCGGGCTTCGTGCTGGGTGGCCTTCGTACACTCCTCGGCTTTTCAGGCGCTTCGCTGCCCACCTCCCCCGGGTCCGCAACGGGGACAGCTGCACGCCACTCGTCGTTCGCCGACCTGGTCCTGCTGGTGGTCGCGCTGGTCCTGCTCGCGGTGGCTTGGGTGGCCTACCGCGTCATTGCGACCGCGCGGTATGGACAGACGTTCGGCAAGTGGTTGGTCGGTAGCCGCGTCGTGCGTATCGACGACCCCACGCGGCCGCCCAGCATGAAGCAGTCGTGGCGGCGATTCCTTGTGCCACAGACCGCCGGTTGGCTGCCGATGCCCGGCACCGGATTGCTCCCCTACCTGAGCTTGTGTCTGCACCCGCGGCGCCGCGGGCTTCACGACAAGGTGGCCGGCACGATCGTCGTGAAGACCGAGCGACCGCACCTGCCGCATCCGCTGCAGCAGGGAGCTATCGGTGAGCGTCAGTCGGTGGGCGAGAACTCGTAGGCGTAGTACGTCTGCTCGTCGAGGAGCACCGTGCGGGCGCCTGGTGCCTGCTGGCTCACGGTGCGCTGAACGGCTTTCTGCAGGTGCACGGACTTGCGTGCCGACGCGATGTCGATGACGAGGATGCCGTCCGCGGGAATCTCCGACACCAGCGCAGCCATCAGGTCGAGCACTGCGCCGGATCGCTGGTAGTCGGTGCGGATGGCGAAGAACAGAACGTAGTAGATGCTCTGCGCCGCGTACTGCTCGGGATACCTGGCCTCGAAGTACTCGGGCGAGATCAGCGTGACCGCTTCGAGCTCGGAGGTCCGCGTCCCGAAGCAGGTGAGCACGGGGCCGTCGAACCCGAGGTACTTGACGACGCGCGTGTCCCGCATGACCGCGTCGAACTCTTCCCGGTACAGGACGTGGCGCTGGACCGCCCGCGTGCGCAGGCACTCGAACGCGTCTGCGTACAGCTTCCAAGCCTGTTCCAGCAGGCCGGGCGGCAGGACGGTCATCAAGTGGAAGTACAGACCTGAATTCGGTACGACGAGATCATGGCTCACGGAAAGTTCGGCTTCGATCATGAGACTGCTCATGGTCACTCCTGACAAAGGGCGGGCGGGGGCAACGGCCACGGTCGTCATGCGTGGGATACGGCAAGGTCGTACGAGGTGTGCGGAGAAGGGCTGGGGGCTACGTGTTCCCGGGTGATGACCGCGGGCAGGGGGAAGCCGTTGAACGTGCTCGCGTAGGCCGTCGTGTAGGCGCCCGCCAGGCCGAGGTGCACGACGTCGCCCGTGCGCAGATCTCTGCAGACGAGAGCGTCGGTCAGGATCGTGTCCTCGCTGTCGCAGGTCGGTCCCGTGATGGCCATCGGCACGAGGCGGGGTGACAGAGCGCCGTGCGCATGCGTGCACCGGATGGGGTAGCGGAGGCCGCGGCGGGTCTCGAGCGCTTCCATGAGGCCACCGAACGCGCCGATGTCGAGATGCAGCCAGTCTTCCCCCCGGCGGCTGGCGCGGCCGATGACGGACGCGACCATCGTGCCCGCCTCCGCCGTCAGGTAGCGCCCGGGCTCCGCCGCGAATTCGACCTCGTACGGCAACTCGGCCGCGCCGTCCCGCACGGCGAGCCCGATGGCGGCGACCGGGACGACAGGCCCGTCGTACGGGACCGGGTATCCCCCGCCGAGGTCGATCAGCGAGATGCGCAATCCCACGGCGAGCATCTGCCGCATCACCTGGCCGCACACGACAAGGGCATCACGCCATTGGCGGGGATCGAGCGCCTGCGACCCGACGTGGAACGTCAAGCCCTTCGGGGTCAGTCCCTTCGACCGCGCGAGCACGGCGAGGGCCGGCACATCTGCGGGATCCGCGCCGAACTTGCCGGCCAGGGGAACCACGCTGCCGACGTTGCTGACATCGATGCGCAGAATGACCGAACAGCCGGGCGCGTGGCGTGCCAGCTTGTCGATTTCGTCTGCGCAGTCGGCGGCGAAGAAGCGCACGCCCTTGGCATGGGCGTAGCCGATGTGTGCGGGCGCCTTGACGGGGTTGCTGTACAGGAGCGACCCGTAAGCCGCTCCCGCGTCGAGCAGGAGGTCCAGCTCGGCGATCGACGCGATCTCGAAGTTGCATCCCTCCGCGGCGAGTACGGAGATGATGCGCGGATGCGGGTTGCACTTCACGGCGTAGTGGATGGAGGTCCCGGGCAGGGCCGCCCGGATCGCGGCAAGCTGGCGGCGGACCACAGCCAGGTCGAGGTCGAGATAAGGCGTCGCGGGCGCCGATACCGGAGCCGATGCGGGCGCCGTGATCAGCCGCAGCGGCAGGTCGTCGCGTTGCCTGGCGATGTGTGTCATGAGGTCCCCCGAACGTCGTTCTAGTGATGTAGCTCACGTTCGCATGAGGGAAATGCCTATGTGCGCTTTTACGCCGAATGGGCTAACAATTGGCCCATTCGGGCTAACCGATAGTCACAACGGATGCGCCGTGAGTGATCACGCACGCCTGTGACGAGACCCAGAACGAGCCATTTCGGGTCGTTCGCACCACCCCAGCAAATCCCGTGGATTCGCACGTTTTGGTTGAGCGGTGGACAGGTATTTCCCTGCACATGTTCGACGACCTCGAGACCGAAGAGCGCGCCCTGGATGAGCGCGAGGAGTCGCTCCTCGCGCGCGAGCGATCCCTGGACGGTTCGGCCGACCGGGCCGGGCTCCAATCCCTGGCGACGGACTGGGATGCACTCGCCGACGCCCGTGACCGCGTCGCCGACGACTGGGACAAGGTCGCCACAACACGCGACAACAACTCCTGGGACCGCGATGTGGCGGCGCTGGAGAGGGACCGATTGACGCACGACCAAGAACCGACAGCCCTCGATCGCATCTGGGCCAACCGCGACCGCGACTCCGCCCAGGACGACCGGATCGAGGCCCGGCGCGACCGCCAACGGTCGGCCGCGACACGGGCGGCGTCGGCGCGGGACCGGGCCAGGGCCCGCTCCGTTCGCGATCAACTCGGCTGACCGCCACCCGGTTGACTCCGCCGGGGGTCTAGTCCTTCGCGCGCCCGAGGACATCCCCGGGACGAACGTTCCAGCGTTCGATCACGTGGCGGTCATGCTCGAAACCGAGGGCGCTGATGCTCCCCGGGGCCAGTGCGAGGAGGGCTCCTGCTCCAGGGTCGAGGCCGAGCCAGGTCACCGCCAGGACACGCAACGCGTGGCCATGGCCGACGATCGCCACGTCCTCCCCCTTGTTCAGACACGTTGTCGCCCGGGCGATCACGCGCATCGCCCGCCGGCCGACGTCGGCCAGCGATTCGCCGCCGGCACTTTCGACCCCGTCCTCCCAGATGCTCCATGGCGCCCCCCGCTCCGCCGAGACGTCGGCCGTCGTGCGCCCGTCGATCGCGCCGTAGTCCCATTCCGCGAGGTCACCATCGACCTGGTACGACGTGAGTCCCGCGAGCTCAGCCGTCCGGCGCGCCCGGCGCAGCGGGCTGACGAGGGTCAGCCCGAATGTGCGGGCCGCCAAGATCGGATGCAGCGCCCGCGCCCCGGCTTCACCTTTGGCGGTGAGCAGAAGATCCGAGCGGCCGGTGTGCTTGCCGGCTTCGCTCCATTCGGTCGCGCCATGACGAACGAGGACGATCTCTGCCACGGAAGGACCTCCGGTTGCCAGGCGACCGCTTCCGCGGACCCGAGCTGGACGTGTCGACGCATCATGCCCGGTGCCGCGCGCCCTTACCGCAGGCCGCCCCCGGCCCGCCAGGCTGCAGCAGGCGCCGCTCCTCCCGTGGCCCCGTGGCATTCGGGTGCACCGCGGCCGGTTCCGAACAAGCGTGGGGGCTGCGCTGTAACCTCGAACGTCCAGCAACGGAATCGAGGTGCCCAGTGACCGACCGACGTCCCGCACGCCCTCGGCTCCTGCCGGCCTCGGTGATCGACAAGGCGGCCGTGGCTCCGGACACCAGCTCGGAAGCCGCGCTGATCGCGGAGCTCGAGGCGGCGCTGGCGACCCTGCCCGCCCCGGAGCGCGCCGCGGCGATGATCGCGTTCGGGTTGGCCGAGGGTCCGATCGGCGTGGCGATGGAGCTCGAGCTCTCCGAAATGGACGCGGACGCGCTGGTCAGGTCTGCCCTGCAGTTGCTCCGCGGCCGGATGGTCGATGCCCCCACGCAGACCGGTGAACTCTATGCCCGGCTGCGGCCCCGCGACCGGCACGGCAGCCGGCCTGGCGAACACCTCGAGAGCTGACCGGCGGTCCGAATCGGGGCGATATAACACGAGCGCCCCGGACCGAAGTCCGGGGCGGTCGCGTGCCGACCCATGCAGGTCGCCTCACGGCGGACGGTCGCTCTAGGCGACGAATGTTGGGACCGGGGGCCATGTCACGAGCCGACAGATGCCTATCGGCATCACTCCCCTGCAACAGCAGGAGCGTTTCCTAAGTTCCCCTATCAGGGGCCCGGACGCAAGCGACTCGCGGCTTTCTCCCCCGGCCGTTTCAGCGTCTGCGCCGCCCGCCCGGGTCACGACGGCGCACGCGTTACCGTGGAGACGTGCGAGCCAAACTGCTGACGGGACGGATGCTCGGCGTCCACGGCGCCGCCGTCTTCGGCATGGCGTTGTGCGTCTTCCTCGGCCGCTGGCAATGGGGCCGCGCCGCGGTGACGCACTCGGCCCAGAACGGCTTCTACGCGTTCGAGTGGTGGTCCTTCGCGATCATCCTGTTCGTGGTCTGGATTCGCACCATGCAGGACGAGCTGCGCCCGGCGCCCCACCCTGACGCCCCTTCGTCGAGGGACCAGAGGTCTCCCGCGGACGCCGCGGACGCGGCGGAGGCCGCGGCGCTCGACGCCGCGGACGATGCAGAAATGACGGCGTACAACGGCTATCTCGCCTGGCTTGCAGCGCACCCGCGCGATTGACCCCGGTCAGGCGACGTTCCGTCGCCGTCGGCACAATGGGCGCATGACGCGAGCCTCTGCCTTGAACCGCTACCGCGTGATGGCGTACGTGGTGGGCGTCATGCTCCTGCTGCTGGTCGGCGCCGCGATGCCCCTGAAGTACTTCGCCCACAACAGCGGAATGGTCAAGATCGTGGGGCCGCTGCACGGGGCGTTGTACGTCGTCTACCTGTTGACCGTCCTGCAACTGGCCTTCTCCCGCCGGTGGCCGCTGCTACGCACGCTGCTCGTCATGTTGGGCGGAGTCGTGCCGTTCCTGTCGTTCGTCACGGAGCGACGCGTCGTGCGGGACGAGCAGGCCGCAACCAGCACGGCCTGACGCAACGAATGTCCTCCTGAGAGCGTCCGAACTGGGAACAACCGGGGTAATTCGCCCGTTGGACACCCCGATAGGCAACGGAGGCCACCATGCCCGACCGGGTTCTACGCGGGAGCCGTCTCGGCGCCACGAGCTACGAGACCGAACGCACCAATGATCTGGCCCCGCGGCAGATCGTGAAATACGACTGCCCGCGCGGCCATGAGGTGCGCGTGCCCATGGCCGAAGAGGCCGAAGTGCCCGCCACCTGGGAGTGCAAGGTCTGTGGCGCTGTCGCGTTGCGCCGCGACACCGAGCAGCCGGAGCCCCGCCGCACCAAGCCGGTCCGCACCCACTGGGACATGCTCCTGGAACGCCGCTCGCTGACCGAGCTCGAAGTGATCCTGACCGAGCGTCTCGAGGAGCTCCACCGGTCGCGGATCGTCCCGAAAAGCCGTAAGACCGCCTAGGTCCCCAGGCCCGCCGGGGGCGGTTCGTCGCGCCTGTGGACCGTCTCACCGTCGATCACGCCCTCGTCAGTTGACGGGGGCCTTCGCGTGGGCAGGTCACCGAGCACGCCGACGATGCCGAAGCGCCCTCGCGCGATGCGGATCAGCAATCGTCGCGCAAGGCTCCGCGTGGGCGGCAACAAGAACAGCGCCCCGACGATGTCCGTGGCGAAGCCCGGCGTCAGCAGCAGCGTCCCGCCGACCAGGACCAGGGCCCCGTCGGCGACCTCCTTGCCCGGGAACCGCCCCGCGCGCAGCGCGTTATTGAACGCCGCCCACGTCTTGCGGCCCTCGCGTTTGAGGAGCCACGCGCCGGCGAAACCGTCCAGCAGCAGCAACGCGATCGTCGGCCACAGGCCGATCCAGGTGCCCACCCGGATCAGGACGTAGATCTCGATGATCGGCACGACGATGAAGGCGACGATCAGGCCGGGGACCATGCGCTCAGCCCGTCGCGCGCTTGCGGCCGAAGCGTTCGGCGGCGCCCCAGACGGTGACCCGCCACAGTGCCTCCGCGACGATCGAGCGGCTCATCTTGCTCTGGCCGCGCTCGCGTTCAATGAAGGTGATGGGCACCTCGACGACGCGAAGGCCCTTGCGCATCGCGCGCCACGCCAGGTCGACCTGGAAGCAGTAGCCCTGACTGTCGACGGTCGCGAAATCGATCTTTTCGAGTGCGGAACGCCGGAACGCCCGATAGCCGCCGGTCGCATCGCGAAGGTGCAGCCCGAGGACGGTCCGCACGTAGGTGTTGCCGCCGACGCTGAGGACCTTGCGCGACAGGGGCCAGTTCTTCACCTCGCCGCCGCTCACGTACCGCGACCCCAACACGAGGTCGGCGTCGCGCAGGGCATCGAGGAGCCGGGGCAGCTGCTCCGGGCTGTGCGAACCGTCGGCGTCCATCTCGACCGCGACGTCGTACCCGTGATCGAGAGCCCACCGGAAACCGGCGATGTATGCGGCGCCGAGCCCGCCCTTGCCCGGGCGGTGCAGCACGTGGACCTGCGGGTCCGCCGCGGCGAGCGTGTCGGCGATGTCCCCGGTGCCGTCCGGGGAATTGTCGTCGGCGATCAGCAGGTCCGCGGAAGGGACGGACGCGCGGAGCCGGCGGGCGATGATCTCGAGGTTGTCCTTCTCGTTGTACGTCGGCACGATCACCAGGACGCGTCCGATGTCGGTGCCGCTGTCCCCCGTAACGTCCGTCATTGCGTCCCCTTCTTCGTTGTCAAGCGCCGCCGTAGCGAGCCCATCATGACGAGCAGCACCCCGAGGAGCCCCGCCAGCCCGCCGACCGCCTCCGGCCAGCCGCCGGCACGGTCCGCGAGGGTCAAGCTGTCGCGCAAGGGCAGGGTCTCGACGAACGACGTGGCTTGGTGCATCGCAGATTGTCGTACAAGTGTGCCGTCCGGACTGATCACCGCGCTGATGCCGTCCGTCGACGCGACCACGACAGCGCGTCCGTGCTCCATCGCCCGCAGCCGCGCCATCGACAGCTGCTGCTGGCTCTGGATCTCGCCGTAGGTCGCGTTGTTCGACTGCACGCTGATCAGGCGCCCCCCGTCGCGGACGCCGGCCCGCACGAGCCCGTCGTACGCGACCTCGAAGCACATGACGTCCGACAGCCGTACGGGACCGACGTCCAGGCGGCCGGTGCCGGTGCCGGGCGTGAAGTCGCGCGGCACGCGGTCGAACCGCGTGATGCCGGCCGCGATCAGGGAGCGGAAGGGCACGTACTCGCCGAAGGGCACGAGGTGGCGCTTCGCGTACCGCTCGGTCTCGCCCACTCCCGCTTCCCACACCACGCCGGCGTTCTCGCGGGTGGTGGCGGTGGTGATGACCGCTCCGATGAGCAAGGGCGCGCGGGCCGCGCGGGCCGCCTCCTCGACCAGGGCCGCCGCTCTGGGGCTCTCCTGGGGGCTGACGTCGGCCGCGTTCTCCGGCCAGATGACGGCGTCGGGCTGCGGGACCGTGCCGGCGGCGACCGCGGCCGCCATGGCTTCGGTGACTTTCACGTGATTGCTGAGGACCTCGTACGACCGGTCGAACGCGTCCATCCCGTTGGCCGGAACGTTGCCCTGGATGATCGCCACGACGGCCTGAGCGGGCCCCCCGATGCTTTGGCCGGCGGTCGGGAGCTGGACGGCCAACGGGCCGGTGGCACAGGCCGCCAGGACGACTGCAGCCCCGGCGAGACCCTTCTGGCGGCCGAGGGCGCCCGACACCGCGAGCCAGGCCAGGGCCGTGCCGGCAGCGACGACGACGGCGGTGACGAGCGAGACGCCGCCGATCGAGGCGAGCCGGCCCCACGGCCCCTCGTCCTGGGAGAAGCCCAGGCGTCCCCAGCTGAAGCCGCCGAACGGCCAGCGGGCCCGCACCGCGTCCCAGGCGATCCAGACCGCCGGAACCCAGGCCGCCCAGCCGCGAAGCCTCAGGACGGCGGCCAGGGCGGCACCAAGGCCCGCGGTGAGGCCGACCTCGACGGCGCTGAGCAGCAGCCAGGCATCCGACCCGACGGGCCGCATCCAGGCCAGCAGCGGGACGAAGAAGGTCAGGCCCGCGACGAACCCGAGCAGGGCGCCGAACCGCGCGCGCACCCCGTAGAGGCTGCCGACGAGGACCGCGACGCCGATCGGGGCGGTCCACCAGTGGTGGTACGGCGGGAAGGCCAGCAACTGCAGCACGCCGGCGACCGCGGCCCCCAGGAGCCGGAGGCCCGTCTGCGTGCGGCTGTGCGCCGTGCGGCGGCCGTCCGGGGTGTCCACGGCGGCGGTGCGATGGCGCGTGCGGCGGTTGGGCCCCGCAGGTCGGGGCGGTGCGACGGCGGTCAGCGACCGCGAGTCGTCGGCGTCGTCCTGGGAAAGGGCGCGAGCCGGCGTGGTCATTGGGCGATCCTAGTCGCCGCCCCATGACGGATGTCTGACGCGGAAACGGCCCGAGCGCCCTTCGGACCGACCGCAGCTCGCCGGCTGCGAGCATGCCTGCCGTTGTCTACTGGACGCCCGGGCCAATCCCGTTGTCACACACCCCCGCCTTCCACCGGCATCGTGCTGCTGCTCTGCCTCGCGCACCTGGTGCTGCGGCCGTCCGGGTTGCCCCGTGGCACTGGCGCGGAGGAGGGAGTGCAAGCCGATCGTGGTCGGTCGGTGTCCTTTCGGACGAGCGGAAACTACCGAATGACCCCTCATGGCTGTCAACCGGTCCCTGACCTGCGATGACGTGCGTTTGCGCAGGTCAGGGAGGCCGCGGTCCAGACCAACTCGCTGAGAATTCGTTGGCAATGACGGCGTGTCGCCCGCGACACGCCGCAAGCGCGCGAGGGCCCGCCGCGAGAACGCGACGGGCCCTTGGTGCGTTGAGGAAACGAACTGCGTCAGCTCACGACGGCTGCGGTCGCGGGGGCGTCGGCGAGGGCGGTGCGGTCGCCGATGTTGAGTCCCGAGTCGCGGTCGAAGAAGTGGATCGCGACCGCGTCGATCGCCAGCGTGATCGGCTGGCCGGGGGTCGCCGTTGACCGCGCGCTGACGCGGGCGGTCCACAGGCTCTGGCCTTCACCGGCGACGTAGGACGACTCCTCCGCCTCCTCGGCGTCGACGGCGCTCGCTACGGCGGCACCTGCGCCGGCGGTGGGCGTGTCGACGGTGAAGATGACGTGGACTTCGCTGCCGAGGTCCTCCGTGACCTGCACCTTGACGTCGATCGTCGGGCGGCCGGGGGCGAACGCGGCGTCCTCGAAGTCCGCCGGGCGGATGCCGATGACCACGCGCTTGCCGAGGTATTTGTCGAGGCCCTGGCGAAGCGTGAACACCTCGTCGGGGACGGCGACGCGGTGGCCACCGAAGACGATGGCGGCACCGTTGTCGCGGACCAGGTCGGCTTCGACGAGGTTCATCGACGGCGAGCCCATGAAGCCGCCGACGAAGACGTTGACGGGGTGGTCGTACAGGTTCTGCGGGCTGCCGACCTGCTGGAGACGGCCGTCGCGGAGAACCGCGACGCGGTCGCCGAGGGTCATGGCCTCGACCTGGTCGTGGGTGACGTAGATCGTCGTGACCTTGAGGCGCTCGTGGAGCTGGTTGAGCGAGGCGCGCATGGCGACGCGGAGCTTGGCGTCGAGGTTGGACAGTGGCTCGTCCATGAGGAACGCCTGCGGCTCGCGGACGATCGCGCGGCCCATGGCGACGCGCTGACGCTGGCCACCGGAGAGGGCAGCAGGCTTGCGCTGCAGCAGCGCCTCGATGCCGAGCATGCGGGCGGCCTCGTGGACGCGGCGCTTGCGCTCTTCCTTCGGCACCTTGCGGAGCTGGAGGCCGAAGGCGAGGTTTTCCTCGACGGTCATGTGGGGGTAGAGCGCGTAGCTCTGGAAGACCATGGCGATGTCGCGGTCCTTCGGCGGCAGGTTGTTGACCTGTCGGCCGCCGATCGTGATCGTGCCGCCGGAGATCTCTTCGAGACCCGCGATGGTCCGCAGTGCCGTGGACTTGCCGCAGCCCGACGGGCCGACGAAGACCATGAACTCGCCGTCGGCGATGTCCAGGCTCAGTGAATCGACAGCTTTGACGCCGTTGGCGTACGTCTTGTCGACATTTTCCAGCACGATTCCTGCCATGTGGCGGGTCTCCCAGTGTCAGGCCGGCAGTCGTCAACCGGCGCTCGGATCTTTCTCGAGCGATGGTAGGGCCATGGAACCGGATTGAGCCACTGAGGGACAAATGTCGTCACATCCGACGA
Organism: Frankiaceae bacterium; assembly: GCA_030840665.1. GTDB lineage: Bacteria > Actinomycetota > Actinomycetes > JAVEEB01 > JAVEEB01 > JAVEEB01. The sequence goes on from JAVEEB010000056.1 coordinate 21,587, forward strand.
GATGCGTCCCCCGCCTTCCTCAGTCGAGGACGACGAGGTCGCGGGTGCTGCGGTTGAGGCGCTCCACCCCGTCGCCGGTCACGGCGACGATGTCCTCGATCCGCGCACCGAAGCGGCCGGGCAGGTAGATGCCGGGCTCGATGGAGAACGTCATACCGGCGTCCACCGGGTCGGCGTTGCCCGACACGATGTACGGCTCCTCATGCTCGTCCAGCCCGATCCCGTGCCCGGTCCGGTGGACGAAGAAGTCGCCGTACCCCGCCGCCGCGATCACGTCCCGCGCCGCCGCGTCGATGCCTTCCGCGGTGACCCCCGGGCGCACGGAGTTGCACGACGCTTCCTGTGCCCGCTGCAGGACCGCGTACATGGCGAGGGCCTCCGCGCCCGGGTCGCCGAGCGCATACGTGCGCGTGGAGTCCGAGCAGTAGCCCGCGGCGTTCGTGCCGCCGATGTCGACGACGACGAGGTCGCCCTGTTGCAGCACGCGCTCCCCCGTGTCGTGGTGCGGGCTGGCCCCGTTCGGGCCGCCGGCGACGATGACGAAGTTCACGGCGACGTGGCCTTCCGCGATGATCGCCTCCGCGATGTCGCGGCCGACCTCGCTCTCGCTGCGGCCGGCCTGCAGCCCCTGCGGCACCCGGTCGTGGACGCGGTCGATGGCGGCGGCCGCGTCGCGGAGGGCCGCGAGCTCGGCGGGGTCTTTGCGCATGCGCAGCTCGCGCAGCACCGGACCGGCGGGCGTGAGCGTCGCGGGGGCAAGAGCGGCTCCCAACGCCAGCGAGTGGATGGCCCACATCCGATCAGCAACGGCGATGCGGGACGGCGCGGCCCCGAGCGCGCTGTTCAGCAGCGAGGCGACAAGGGCGTTCGGGTCGGCCGTCTCCGGCCAGTCGACGATGGCGATGCCGAGGCCCGCGGCGGGTGACTCGTCGGCCCGCGGACGTTCCAGTTTTGGTACGACGAGATGCGCGTCCCCCGTGACCGGCAGCACGAGGCAGGTCAGCCGTTCCAGGGGCAGGGCGTCGTACCCGGTCAGGTAGCGCAACTCCGCTCCCGGCGTCAGCAGCAACGCGTCGACTCCCTGCGCGGCAAGGACGGTACGGGCGCGGTCGAGGCGGCCAGCAGTGAGATTCGTGGCGAGGTTCGAGGTCACGCCGCTGAGCCTACGGCCGCAGTGTGGGGACGTGATGGTGGAATGGCGCCGTGCCCCCTTCGCTCATGCTGCTCGACGCGCCGTCGCTGTATTTCCGCGCCTTCTACGGCATCCCCGACTCGGTGCAGGCGCCGGACGGCACGCCGGTGAACGCCCTGCGCGGCATGCTGGACATGACCGCGCAGCTGATCCGCATCTACAAGCCCGACCGGCTCGTCGCGTGCTTCGACAACGATTGGCGGCCGGCTTTCCGGGTCGACGCCCTCCCGTCGTACAAGGCTCATCGTGTTGCTTATGGCGACGTCGAAGAGGTGCCGGACCTGCTGACCCCGCAGGTGCCGCTCATCGAACAGGCCCTCGACGCGTTCGG
>JAVEEB010000065.1 GCA_030840665.1 Frankiaceae bacterium
GCCGATGAAGTCCTCGCGCTGCAGAGGCAGCAGCTCGGCCAGCGCGGCCTCGCGCTCGGTGTCGCTGTCCGCCAGGATCAGGCGCTCGACGTTCTTGCGGCGGTCGCCGAGGAACATGTGCTCCGTGCGGCAGAGGCCGATGCCCTGCGCGCCGAAACGACGCGCGCGCTCGCTGTCCTCGGGGGTGTCGCTGTTGGCGCGCACCTTGAGGCGACGCACCGAGTCGGCGTGCGTGATGAGGCGGTGCACGGCGTCGACGAGCGGGTCGCCGTTGCCTTCCTTGAGGTTGCCCTCGAAGTACTCGACGACGGGCGACGCGACGACCGGCACCTCACCGAGGTAGACCAGACCCGACGTGCCGTCGATCGAGATGACGTCGCCCTGGTTGACGACGACGCCACCGGGGGCGGTGAACTTGTTGCCGGTGAGGTCGACCTCGATCTCCTCGGCACCACACACGGCGGTCTTGCCCATGCCGCGGGCGACGACGGCCGCGTGGGACGTCTTGCCACCGCGGCTGGTGAGGATGCCCTGCGCGGCGATCATGCCCACGAGGTCGTCCGGCGTCGTCTCGCGGCGGATGAGGATGACCGACTCTCCGCGCGCGGCCCACTCGGCGGCGACGTGCGAGTCGAAGACGGCCTTGCCGACAGCAGCGCCCGGGGAGGCGTTGATGCCCTTGGCCAGCTTGTTCTTCGTGGCGGCCTCGTCGAAGCGCGGGAACATCAGCTGCATGAGCTGGGCGCCCGAGACGCGGTTGAGGGCCTCGTCGAGGTCGATGACGCCCTCGTCCACGAGCTGCGTCGCGATGCGGAACGCCGCACCGGCCGTGCGCTTGCCGACGCGGGTCTGCAGCATCCAGAGCTTGCCGCGCTCGATCGTGAACTCGATGTCGCAGAGGTCCTTGTAGTGCGCCTCGAGCGTGGCGAGGATCGCGATGAGTTCGTCGTACGCCTTCTTGTTGAGACCTTCGAGCGCGACGAGCGGCAACGTGTTGCGGATGCCGGCGACGACGTCCTCGCCCTGGGCGTTCTCGAGGTAGTCGCCGTACACGCCGCTGTCGCCCGAGCCCGGGTCGCGGGTGAAGCAGACGCCGGTGCCGGAGTCCATGCCGATGTTGCCGAAGACCATGGAGCAGACGTTGACCGCGGTGCCCAGGTTGGCCGGAATGCGCTCCTGGCGGCGGTACAGGCGGGCGCGGTCACCGTTCCACGAGTCGAAGACGGCCTTGACGGCGAGGTCGAGCTGCTCGCGCGAGTTCTGCGGGAACTCGATGCCGGCGTGGTCGCGGATGATGCCCTTGTAGGTCTCCACGAGCTTCTGGAAGTCGTTCTCGTCCAGGTCGAGGTCGTTCGTCGTGTTCTTGGACGCCTTGAGGACGTCGAGCGCGTGCTCGAACAGCTCGCCTTCGACGCCGAGGACCGTCTTGCCGAACATGCTCAGGAGGCGGCGGTAGGAGTCCCACGCGAAACGTGGGTGGCCGCCCTGCTTGGCGAGGCCGTGGACGCTCTGGTCGTTGAGACCGATGTTGAGAACCGTGTCCATCATGCCGGGCATGGAGAACTTGGCGCCGGAGCGGACGGAGACGAGCAGCGGGTCGTCCGAGTCGCCGAGCTTGCGGCCCATCTGGGTCTCCAGGGCGGCGATGTGCTCGCTGATCTCGTTCTCGAGCTCGACCGGCGAGCTGCCGCTCTCGAGGTACGTGCGGCACGCTTCGGTGGTGATCACGAAGCCGGGAGGCACGGGGAGACCGAGGTTGGTCATCTCGGACAGGTTGGCGCCCTTGCCACCAAGGAGGTCCTTGAGATCGCGGTTGCCCTCAGTGAAGTCATAGACGTACTTGGTCACGGCGGAATGCTCCGATGCGTTGGTACGGCGGGATTTTCCTCCAGGTTACCGGGCGCCCTTCCGGAGGCGAAATCACTCTCTCAGGCTGCGAGATGACCCCAGTCTTCCGCGAGCTCGGCCCACGTCCCGGTCGCGACGACGCGGCCGTCCTCCAACACGACGACGAGGTCGGCGCGGGCGAGGGCCGACCGCTTGGAGCTCGTGCCCACGACAGTCACGCCGCGGCGCCGCAGGCCCTCCCAGAGCTCGATCTCGGTCCGCGCGTCGAGGGCAGAGGACACGTCGTCCGCCACGAGCAGCTCGGCATCGGTGGCGAGGGCGCGGGCGAGCGCGAGCCGCTGGACCTGACCGCCGGACAGCCGGACGCCGCGATGACCGACGAGGGCGCCCGCTCCCCCGGCGTGCTCGACGTCGAACTGGAGCCGCGCGGCCTCGAGCGCGCCCGGCACCTCGCGCTGGTGGTCGAGGCTCACGTTGTCGTGAAAACTGCCGGACAGCACGCGGGGTACCTGGCCGACGTACGCGACCTGGCCGGGGCGGAGGAAGTGCTGCGGGTCGTCGACGAGCTGCCCGTTCCAGGTCATGGCGCCTTCGTGGTCGACCAGCCCCGCGAGGCTCTTCAGCAGGCTGGACTTACCGGACCCCACCCGGCCGGCGAGCAGGATGACCTGGCCACGCCTGATGGTGAGGTCGACATCCTCGACGCCGACCGTGCCGTCGTCATGCACGGCTGTCACTCCGTACAACTGCAGGCACTCCAGCGCGATCCGGCTCGATGTGTCCGGCGGCGGGGCGTCCCCCGACACCAGATCGACGCCGGGCGGCAACGACGTGATGTCGTCGCTGCCGGCCAGGTCCGCTGCGGCTTGCAGCCACCGCCGGGCGACGGGTGCTTCCGTCACCGCCGCGGCGGCGACCGTGCCGAACCAGCCGAAGCCGCTGACCGCCGTCGACACGAGCAGGGCGGTGGACAGGCCCCAGATGTGAGCCGCGTACGCCGCCCAGGCCGCGACCACACCGGCCTGCACGAGCACGCCGGGCACTCCCGAAAGCACGCTGCGGACGCGGTGTTCACGGACGTGCGCCAGCACCCGCTTCGCGTCCACCTTTTTCAAGTGGCGCTCGACGTTGGCGGTCGCGCCGGCCAGCTTGATGGTGCGGACCGCGTCGAGGGCGGAGGCCAGACTCTGGCCGAAGAGGGCCCGTTGGTCACCGGCCTCGCGCGCGGAGCGGCCGGCCAGGGGCGCACCCCCGGCCGAGACCGCAGCGGAGAGCAGCAGCACACCGGCACACACGACGCCGGCGAGCAGGCTCTGCCCGAGCAGGGCAACGACCGCCACCGACAGGGCGCTCCCGACGACGTCGACCCAGCGGTCGACGTACAGGACCATCCGTTCGGAATCGAGGGCTCGAGCCGTCACCTCGCCCGGCGGGGTGCGCTCCAGCCTGCGCTGCATCGTCTGCCCGCGCAGGATCGCCAAGCGCATCCGCAATGTGCACGCGACCCACCAGAGCGGATAGATCCGCACGGCGTAGGCCACGGCGAGCGGGGCGAGGAGCAGGCCCACCGCGAGCGCCGTGCTGGCGACCCACGGCGTCCCACCGTCGGCCAGGGATGCGACGACATGGCCCCACAGCCAGCCGGTCACCGGGCCGTACACGTTGGTGAGGGCCGAGTACGTGAAGGCCAGCGCGCCCGCGAAACCCCAACGGGGATAGGCCTTCACCAGCCGCCACACGGCCCGCCTGAGGCGCGGCTCCGGCGGCTCGATGGTGCGTGGCTCGCGCCGTCGCTCGGTGCGGGTGAGGGCCGCCATCCCGCGGGACTGCGTCGCCGCCGGACCGGCGGCGTGCAGCAACTCCTGGAAGGGGCCGGCAACGGCGGCGAGCTCTGCCCGAGGGCCGTGCTGGACGACACGGCCGTGGTCGAGCACCGCGACGTCGTCACAGCGTTCCGTCGTGCTGAGGCGGTGCGCGACGACGATGCCGGTGCGACCGTCGAGCAGGCGCGCCGCCGCCTTGGTGACGCGCTGTTCGGTCTCGGGGTCCATCCGGGCCGTGGCCTCATCGAGGACGACGATGCGGACGTCCCGCACGAGCAGCCGAGCGAAGGCGACGAGTTGCTCCTCGCCGGCGGACAGCGTCACCCCCGCGGCACCCAGCTGGGTGTGCAGGCCCTCGGGGAGGCTGAGGACCCACTCGTCCAGGCCGAGCGCCTCGAAGGCCGCCTCCACCTCGGCGGGCGCGATGTCGGCGAAGAGCGTGACGTTCTCGAGGAGGGTGGCGACGAGGATCTCGGTACGTTGCGTGACAACGCCGACGGCGCGGCGGAGGTCTTCGACCGCCGTGTCGAGGACGTCCTGGCCACCGACGAACACGCTGCCGCGCGGCGGTTCGAGGGCGCGGGACAGGAACGCGGACAAGGTGGACTTGCCGGAGCCGGTTCGGCCGACGAGCGCGCACGTGGTGCCCGTCGCGATGTGCACGCTGACGTCATGCAGGGCGAAGCCTTCGTCGTACGAGAAATGCAAGTTCCGGAACTCGACATCGAGGCGGCCGGGCGGGAGCGGGGCGCCGCCGACCGGTTCCTGCTGTGCGCCCAGCAGGAGGCCGATGCGGGCCAGAGCGCCCAAGCCCGCTTGGACATCCGGCAGGTGGTGAGCAACCTGGTTGAGGGACCCGACGAACGTCGTCGTCAACAGCCACACGGTGACGAGCTCGACCCGGGTCAACGCGTGGTGGCTGACGAGGGCGACCCCGCCGATCGCCAGCGCCGCCAGCATTCCGTGCAGCAACAGCGCGCTGCGGCGCATGACGGACTCGGATGCGGCCGACGTGGAGCCCACCCGCTGCAGGAGGGCCTGCGCGCGGAGCGCGTACTGGCGGATCACGTGAGGCTGCCCGAGAGAGGAGCGCACGTCATCGCGCCCGGCGACGGCCTCCTCGAGCTGAGCGGCGTGGTCCGACCAGGACGCTTCCTCGAGCAGCTTGCGGCGCGCGACGACCCCCGCCAGCGGCCACGACACGACGATGACGAGTGCCGCCACGACGGGGAACGCGATCCACGCCCCCCACCACGCGAGACCGGCGACGATCCACGCGAGCACGGATCGGAGCACCGACCGTGCGATCTCCCACCCGGTGCCGCGCATCAGCCGGCCCAACTGGGTGACGTCGTCGTCGACGCGGTCGATGATCTCGCCGACAGCCTGCTCCTGAAGGACGGGCAGCGGTTGGGCGAGCGCAGAGTGCAGGAGGTCACCCCGGAGGCGACCCTCCCCTCGGCCGATGACGCGCGAAGCGACTGTGCGGGCCATCGTGTCCAGCGCCGCCGAGCCCACGAGGGCCAGCGCTAATGCGCCGACCATGAGTGCCGTCGCGTTGGCGGGCGATCCCGCAAGACGGCCGGCGACGACGGCGCCGACGGTCTCGCCGACCGCCGCGCAGATGGCCACCACCAACGCGACGGCGCCGGCTCGCCCGCGCAAGCGGCGCCACCCCAGCGGCTCCGCCCCGTGCCCTGCGCGCGCCGGGAGTTCGCGGTCCTTCCCGCTGCGCACTCAGGTCCCCTCTCATTGCGGCCGTGCGCGACGCTGCACGTTAGCGGCCGGTCCCACTGAACTCCTGGTTCGCCGCCGGCGCCACCGCATTCCGTCAGAAGGCAGCGGGCCGCGGATCATCGAGGGCGGTCAGTGCGGGCGCCGCCTGCGCGGGCACCCAGGACGTCTCGCTCGCCTCCACCGCGTTGTCAGCGGCCGTCGCGAGCGTGACCTGGTTGCGACCGTTGTGCTTCGAGACATAGAGCGCGGCATCCGCGGCGGCAATCAGCTCCGGTGCCGTGCGGCCCGAGACGGCGAACGTCGAAACTCCGACGCTGATGGTGACCTTGGGCTCGGGCAGTTCCATCACGCTGAGGCGAAAGCGCTCGGCCGCCTCGAACGCGGACTGCGCATCTGAACCGGGGAGCACCACCACGAACTCCTCACCTCCGTAGCGGGCCGCCAGATCGGTCGCCCGGCAGGCCGCGGCGACGACTTGCGCAACCGCGCGCAGCGTGCGGTCGCCCTCCTGGTGGCCGTACGTGTCGTTGAGCTTCTTGAAGTGGTCGATGTCGATCAGCATCAGCGACAACGACCCGCCGCCGGAGCCGGCGCGCTGGGCCTCACGGGCCAGGACGTCGTCGAACGTGCGGCGGTTGGCGATGCCGGTGAGCCCATCCGTTGCCGCGAGGGCACCGATTCGTTCGAGCAACCAGGCGTTCTGCAACGCGAGGGTGCTGTGGGCGACGAACTGTTCGACCATCTCGACGACGCGACGTTCGATCCGGGTCGAACCGCCGTCGTAGGCGAAGACGAGAACGCCCAATGTCCGGCCCTCCGCATGCAGCGGCACGAGCACGAGCCTCCGGGCCCCCGGCATCATCGCGTGGAGCCACGGGTTCGCGGCAGCGCCCGGGGCCAACACGCGGCGGGTGACGCCCGACCGCATCGTCTCCGCGACGAGCGCGTCATCCCCCGGCCGCAGCGGCCGCGAGACCGGCTGGGTCCCGATCGCGGCGAGCAACGTGGGTTCGCCGTCAGCCGCGGCGGCGAGGGCCACACTCGTGACGCCGAAGTCCTCGGCAACATGGTTGATCAGGAGTTGCGCGATCTCCTCGACCT
>JAVEEB010000096.1 GCA_030840665.1 Frankiaceae bacterium
GACTTCTTCTTCACGCCGTTCAGGCGGAGTCCCGACGCGACGTTGTCGTAGATGGACATCGTCGGGAACGGGTTCGGGCGCTGGAAGACCATGCCGATGGTGCGTCGCACGCTGACCGGATCGACCCCGTCGCCGTAGACGTCGACGTCGTCCAGCGTGATGGTGCCCGAGACGCGGGTGCCGGGCTGCACCTCGTGCATGCGGTTGAGGGTGCGCAGGAACGTGCTCTTGCCGCAGCCGGACGGGCCGATCAGTGCGGTGATGCTCTTCGGCTCGATGACCATCGAGACGTCCTCGATCGCTTTGGTCTTGCCGTACCACGCACTCACGTCCGTGCAGGCGATCCGCTTGGCCACTGCGTCTGTCCTCTCAGCCGTGGACGCGGGAACGGCGGGCGATGGCGCGGGCGATCAGGTTCAGGACGACGATGAGCCCCACCAGTGTGAGGGCACCGGCCCAGGCTCTGTCCAACGCGACCTTCTGCGGCGCGCCAGCCTGACTGAAGATGAAGGTCGGGAGCGCCGCCTGCTGGCCCTTGAACGGGTTGACGTTGATGGCGTCGAAGTTCAGCGCGGTGAGCAGCAGCGGCGCCGTCTCGCCGGCGACGCGGGCGATCGCCAGCATGACGCCGGTGACGATGCCCGCCATGGCGGTGGGCAGCACGACGGACAGGATGGTGCGCCAGCGCGGTATGCCAAGGGCGAGCGCGGCCTCCCGGAGCGCGTCCGGGACCAGTTTGAGCATCTCTTCGGCCGAGCGGACGATCGTCGGCAGCATGAGGATCGTCAGGGCGAGCGCCGCGGCAAACCCGGAGAAGCCCTGGTTGAGCGCGAGCACCCAGAAGGCGTAGATGAACAGCCCCGCGACGATGGACGGGACTCCGGTCATCACATCGGTGAAGAAGCGGATCAGCGAGGCAAGTCGCCCTCGGCCGTACTCCACGGTGTAGACGGCGGCCAGCAGCCCGAGGGGTACGGCGATGACCGTCGCGATGCCAACCTGCTCCAAGGTGCCGATGATCGCGTGGTAGGCCCCGCCGGTGCTGTCCAACGGCCCCACGCCGCGCATCGAGTGCTGGAGGAACGGGGCGCCGAAACGGATCAGCCCCTTGACGACGGTGAAGTACAGGACCGAGGCGAGTGGCAGCAACGCAGCGGCGACCGCCAGCCCCATGAGGACGGTCGCGAACCGGTTGACGAACCGCCGCCGTACGCCGCCACGACTTGCCGAGGCGAGGGCGACGACGTCGGTGCTCATGCCGGCCCCTCGAGTCGCCGGGCGCTGCGGTAGACGATGCCCCGTGCGGCCAGGTTGACCACGAAGGTGATGACGAACAGCACGAGCCCGCTGGCGATCAGCGCGCCGCGGCCGGTCGGGCCGTACTCCGCGAACTTCGTCGCGATGTTGGCCGCGATCGTGTTGCCGCCCGGGCCGAGGACCTGCGCGCTGATCTCGAAGTTCGACAGCAGGACCAGCGCGACAGCGATCGTCTCGCCGAGGGCCCGCCCGAGCCCGAGCATGATCGCAGCCGTGACCCCGGGTCGGCTGAAGGGCAGCACGGCGGTGCGGATCATCTCCCAGCGCGTGGCGCCGAGAGCGTAGGCCGCCTCGCGGTTCCCGGCCGGCACCTGCAGGAAGATCTCGCGAGACAGCGCGGCGATGATCGGCAGGATCATGATGGCCAGGACGACCGAGGCGAGGAAGATCGACCGGCCTAACCGGCCGCCCGTGTCGCCGAACAGCGGGATCCATCCCAGACCGCTGTGCAGTGCCTTCGAGATCGGCACGATATTGTCGTTGAGGTAGGCGACACCCCAGAGCCCGTAGACGACGCTGGGCACGGCCGCGAGCAGGTCGACCAGGCTGCCGAGCACGGCTGCGAACCGGCGGTGCGCGACCTGGGTGATGAACAGGGCGACTCCGAGCGCAACGGGCACCGCCATGACGACGGCGAGGGCCGACGAGAGGACGGTGCCGAAGGCGAGCGCCGCCACGCCGAAGACCGGCGGCGCCGCTTCGGGCAGGAAGTCCTTCGTGCTCAGGAAGCCGGCGGTGTCCGCACGCAGCGCCGGGATGGCCTTGGCCACGAGGAAAACCCCGATCCCGCCGATGATGACCAGCAGGGTGATGCCGGCGGCACCGGACAGGCCACGGAAGAGCTTGTCACCAAGCCGGCCGCCCGCCGAGGCGTCCTTCGACGCGCTGAGCGGGGTCAACCCACCGCCGGCGAGTGCGGATGCGTCACTCATAGGGCTGCAGTGTGCCTCTCGCTCCGGCGGACGGGCTGGTCGGGGGACGGCCTCCGCCCGCTCCCCTCGAAAGGGGAGCGGGCGGCGGGGAAGAGCGGTACGGAGACGCCGGCTACGCGAGCCCGTCGATCGCCGTCTTCACCTTGTCCGCGATGGTCTGCGGCAAGGGGGCGAACCCGAGCCCGTCGGCCGCGGACTGTCCCGTCGTGACGTCGTACGTCAGGAACGCCTTCAGCAGTGCGAGCTTCGCGGGCGGGGTTCCCTTCGAGCAGACGATCTCGTACGAGAGCGCTGTGATCGGGTAGGCACCCGGCGTCGTGTTGGCGAAGTCGTACTTGACCTGCAGGTCGTTGCCGGAGGCAGGCAGTGTGGCGCCCTCGAGCGCCTTGCCGACGGACGCGCCGTCCAAGGCGGCGTACTCACCCGCCCCGTTCTTGACCTTCGCGACGCCGAGGCCGCTCGCCGTGGCGTACGACACCTCCGCATAGGTCACGGCGCCGTCGCTGCCGGCAACGGCCTGGCTGACGCCGTCAGAGCCCTTGGCGCCCTGGATGCTGGCCGGCCACTTGAGCTCCTTGCCCTCACCCAGCTTCCAGCTGGCGGACGCCGTCGCGTTGACGAACTTGGAAAACACGCTGGTCGTGCCGGACGAGTCGCTCCGGTGCACTGCCGTGATGCCTGTGCTGGGCAGCGAGACGCCCGGGTTGTCGGCCTTGACGGCCGGGTCGTCCCACTTCTTGATGGTGCCCTGGAAGATGCCGGCGATCGTGGCCGGCGACAGCTGCAGGTCCTTGACCGACGACAGCTTGTACATGATCGCGATGCCACCCGCGGTGATCGGCAGGTGGATCGCCCGTGCGCCGCAGCGCTTGTCCGCGGCGGCCTGCTCGTCAGGCTTCATCACCGAGTCGGAACCGGCGAAGTCGATCGTGTTGGCGCCGAACTGCGTGATTCCCGCGCCGGAGCCGACGCCCTGGTAGTCGATGGTGGCTCCGCTGCAGGCGGCCCCGAAGTCCTTGATCCACTGGGCCACGATGTTCTTCTGGAAGGTCGAACCGGCGCCCTTGAGGTCGCCGGTCGCGCAGTTGGTCGCCGCGCTCGATGCGCTGGCGCCACCGGTGGAAGCGCTGTTGGTGGTGCCGCCCTGCGAGTCACTCCCGCAGGCCGACAGAGCGACCGCGCCGGCCGCCGCAAGCACCACAAGCCGGGCTCCTCGCCACGTGCTCAATGTGTTCCCCTCGATGCGTCTGTGCCGGCTCCCCGCCGGCCTGCACATGACGCTAGGCAGGCGACATGGACCATCGGGGGTCGACAGGTGAACCGCGGATGAACGACTCCCGGCGCTTCGTCCCACGGTGCGTGACACCCGCCACGCCGGGGCAGGGGGATCAGTCGGAAGCGGCCAGTTGAGGCACCGCTCCGGCCACTCGAAGAGACGCCCGCAGCTCACCGGGCACATCGGAGATGAGCGCGTCCACGTCCGCTACCTAGCGTCACCGTCAACCCCGGGAGGACCGGGTCATACCTGACGGAGGACGACCACTGTGATGGTCTCTCGTTCCAGCAAGCTTGCCGGCTTGGCGATGCTCGGGGCCCTGTCCCTGACCGCTTGCGGCAA
>JAVEEB010000305.1 GCA_030840665.1 Frankiaceae bacterium
GCCGCGAAGATCGGTACGAAGGCGATGACCGACGCAACGACGAGCCGCACGAAGAAATCGAGTCCCAGCAGCCAGGACGTCGGCACCAGCCAGTTGAGCGCGAGGCCTGCCAACAGGACCCCGTACATGACAGGCAACCGCGGCGTGGCTATGCGGCGGGTCACCTCGACAGCCGCCAGCACCGCCACCAGCACACCGCCGAACACGAGCGCATTCACCAGCCACGTCGTGCCGAACAGCAGCGCGAAGCTCGTGACACTCCGCGTCTCCATCAGCAGGAAGGCAGCGCCAAGGAGGAAGAGATCGCGGTACGACCACATGCCGGCGAGCTGAGCCACATAGCGTCGGCGGCCACCGCCGGCGGCGCGAGAGTTCGCGTACAGCAACAGCAGCACGGCGAGGAGGCTGCCGAGCATGATCAGCGCCAATGCGGCGCGGTAGAGCTGGGGCACGCTGCTGTACCGCAAGTACAGGAAGGGCTTGTCGTCCGTCGCGGGCCGCGGGACCGCCGCCGTGCGCACCCACGTGTTGTCGCAGGTCTGGGCTGCGGGCGTGTCGCCCGCCACCATCACCGCGAGGCTGCTCGCCTGGGGCTGCGAATACAGGCACGGGTCGTGGCCGAAGACATCCGAGATGGTGCCCGCCAGCCGGTCGACGAGCCACGTCTCGCGATAGAAGTTGTACATCGCGAACGCGCCACCCGGAGCGAGGTGCGAACGCGCGCTCTCCATCGACTGCTTCGTGAACAGGTAACTCTCGAGGCGCAGCGAGCTGGCCCCCGACACGAGAGTCAACGAGTCGGGCAACGCGAACAGGATCAGGTCGAACTTGTCGTGCGACTGCTGAAGAAACGCTCGGCCGTCGTTGATGTGCACCGTGACGCGTGGATCGTCGTACGCATGATCAGGGTTGTGTTGCGCACCGAAGCGCTGCAACGTCGGGTCGATCTCGACCGCGTCGACGTGCGTCGCGCCCTGCTGCAGCGCGATGGCGACGTCCGTGCCGGTGCCCGCGCCGACGATGAGCATCCGGCCCGGCTTCTTCGGGATGTGCTGGTACGGATACAGGTAGTACGGCTCTTCCTTCTCGCGCGTCGCCGCCGAGGTGAGGCGCTGGTGCGGCACGCCGTTGACGTCCACTTCCCACTGCGCGCCGCCGAGCGAGTCGACGCGCTGCTCGGTGGAGACCTTGTAGTACGGCGACCAGAAGTCACCGGTGTTGTGGCGCAGCGGGTAGATCAGCATCGCCAGCAACGTGATGGTCACGGCAACGGACACCGACGAGCCCGCCTTGCCGAACAGCAGGATGAAGATGGCCGCCGCGATGCCGAACCAGACGATCGGCGGGGCGCCCAGGAACGACAGGCCCGTGAATGACGCGATCCCGATGAGACTGCCGACGAGGTCGAAGCGGTAGGCCTCGAGGCGCGGCAACTGGCGGAAGCACGCGCCGACGATCTCACCGGCGCCCGCGAGGACGGCGGCGACCGCCAGGAACAACCCGGGCAGGGTGGCCCAGATCGGCGGGCCACTGGTCGACAGGCCGGCCGTGAAGAAGATCACGTCGCTGCCGGCGCGGTTGACGGTCACCGGGTACGCGCTGACGAAGCCGATGAGCCCGATCAGGGCGATGGGCGCGTAGTACGGCATCGGGCGATCGGAGTGCGTGGCCGAAGCCGCGCGCAGGAAGCCCAGGCCGATGCCCAGGAACGACCCCAGCAGGACGAAGTTCGAGAAGTACGACAGGTGCACGACGTTGGCGCCGAGCCACCGGATCAGCGAGAGCTCCAGGAACAGCATGAGCGTGCTCGCCAGCGTGAGCCGCATCCGGATCGACATTCAGCGGACTCCTCGTCCCTCGTCACCGATGACACAAATGGGGCAGTCGACTTTCCCCGGTGGCGATAGTGGCACAGCCGGGGCCCGTCGGGACATCGCTGGGCCGTGGCATCCTCAACTCATGCCGCCGACCCTCGTCCTGCACCCCGTGACGGTCGTCGCCGGCGATGAAGAATTCCTCGTGGCGCGCGACGTGGCCCGGATCGTCGCGGTGGCGCGCGCCGAGGAGCCCGACGCCGACGTGCGCGAGCTCGAGCCCGCCGCCGCAACCGCCGACGTGTTGCACGACCTGCTCGCCCCGTCGCTCTTCGGGGGCCGCCGGGTGCTGATCATCCGCGACGCGCACCTCATGGGGAAGGACGCCGGGGCAATCCTGTTGTCGTACGCCGCGGACCCCCTCGAGGAGGTCTGCCTGGTCGTCACGCACAACGGTGGCCGTTCCAAGGGCTGGCTCGAGCAGCTGCAGGCCGGCGCGGGCGCGGTGATCACCTGCCCGTCCGTGAAATCGGCCGGCGACCGCCTGGAGTTCCTCCGGAACGAGATCCGCCGCTCGGGCGGCACCATCGACGAGCGGGCCCTGCGTACCCTCCTGGACGCCGTCGGCTCCGACCTGCGGGAGCTGGCGTCCGCCGCGAGCCAGCTCGTGCTGGACGCCAGCGGGGGAGTGATCGACGAGGACGTCGTCCATCGCTATCACCGCGGCCGCGCCGACGCGTCCGGCTTCCTCGTGGCCGACAAAATCATGGACGGTGACACCGCCGGGGCTCTCGAACTGCTGCGGTGGGGTCTGAGCACGGGGCTCGCCGCCGTCCTGGTCACGAGCGCCGTCGCGTCCAGCCTCCGCGCGATCGCGGCGGTGGCGGGAGCGGGCCGTGCCTCCTCCGGCGTCCTGGCCAAGCAACTCGGCATGCCGCCCTGGAAGGTCGAGAAGACCCAGCGTCAGGCCCGCGGGTGGCGGCCGGAGGCGCTGTCGGTGGCGGTCCGGGCCGTCGCCGAGGCGGATGCCGCGGTCAAGGGCGCAGCCGCTGATCCCGCGTACGCGCTGGAAAAGATGGTCCTCACGGTGACCGCCGCCCGTTCGGCGCCGGGGCGCTGACGCCTGAACGCAGTCGGCGCGCTTGGGTAGGCTGCCCG
>JAVEEB010000329.1 GCA_030840665.1 Frankiaceae bacterium
CGCCTGGCCGGTCTCATCACGGTCAAGGACTTCGTGAAGAGCGAGCAGTTCCCCCACGCGACCAAGGACGGCGAGTCCCGCCTTCGCGTCGCGGCGGCCATCGGCTTCTTCGGCGACGCGTGGGAGCGCGCGATGGCGCTGGTCGAGGCCGGCGTCGACGTCCTGGTGCCGGACACGGCGCACGGTCACGCGCGGGCGCTCACCGACATGGTGCGGCGCATCAAGGCCGACCCCGCCCTGCGGCACGTGCAGGTCATCGGCGGCAACGTCGCCACCCGCGCCGGTGCCCAGGCCCTCATCGACGCCGGTGTCGATGCGGTGAAGGTCGGCGTCGGGCCAGGATCAATTTGTACGACGCGCGTCGTGGCCGGCGTCGGCGTCCCGCAGATCACCGCCATCTTCGAGGCCGCGCAAGCCTGCAAGGCGGCCGGCGTCCCGGTCATCGGCGACGGCGGCCTGCAGTACTCGGGCGACATCGCCAAGGCCCTCGTCGCCGGCGCCGACACCGTCATGGTCGGCTCGCTCCTCGCCGGCTGCGACGAGAGTCCCGGCGAGCTCGTCTTCGTCAACGGCAAGCAATACAAGTCCTACCGCGGCATGGGCTCGCTCGGTGCGATGGCGTCCCGGGGCAAGGTGTCGTACTCGAAGGACCGTTACTTCCAGGCCGATGTGTCCAACGATGACAAGATCGTGCCCGAAGGGATCGAGGGTCAGGTGCCGTACCGGGGGCCGCTCGCCGCCGTCGCGCACCAGCTGATCGGCGGCCTGCAGCAGTCGATGTTCTACGTCGGCGCGCACACGATCCCCGAGCTGCAGCAGCGTGGCCGGTTCGTCCGGATCACGTCGGCGGGCTTGAAGGAAAGTCACCCGCACGACATCCAGATGACCGTCGAGGCCCCCAACTACCAGAGTCGCTGACCAGCGGCACTGCACGCACCAGCCCTTGGGCGACGCGCGCGTTGAGAAAGAGGAATGACAGCTGTGGCTGACGTCGAAATCGGCAAGGGCAAGTCGGGTCGTCGCGCGTACGCGTTCGACGACATCGCGGTCGTGCCGTCCCGCCGCACGCGCGCACCCGAGGACATCTCGCTCGCCTGGCAGATCGACGCGTACCGCTTCGAGCTGCCGTTCCTCGTGGCGCCGATGGACTCCGTCGTGTCACCCGCGACCGCGATCCAGCTCGGCCGCCTCGGTGCGCTCGGCGTCCTCAACCTCGAAGGGCTCTGGACCCGGTACGACGACCCGCAGCCCCTGCTCGACGAGATCGCGCACCTGCCGGCCGACCGGGCGACGCGGCGCATGCAGGAGCTCTACCGCGAGCCGATCCGTGAAGAGCTCATCGGGCAGCGCCTGCAGGAGATCCGCGACGCGGGCGTCACCGTCGCCGGGGCCCTGTCTCCGCAGCGCACCGTCGAGCTGCACAAGGCCGTTCTTGCAGCAGGGGTTGACCTTTTCGTCATCCGCGGCACCGTCGTTTCGGCGGAGCACGTGTCGTCCGCGAGCGAGCCGCTCAACCTCAAGCAGTTCATCTACGAGCTCGACGTCCCGGTCATCGTCGGCGGCTGCGCGACGTACCAGGCGGCCTTGCACCTGATGCGCACCGGAGCGGCGGGCGTGCTGGTCGGCTCCGGCGGCGGCCCGTCGCACACGACCCGCAAGGTGCTCGGCATCGCGGTCCCGATGGCGACCGCGGTGGCGGACGTCGCCGCGGCCCGCCGCGATTACCTCGACGAATCGGGCGGCCGCTACGTGCACGTCATCGCCGACGGCTCGATGGGCAACGGCGGCGACATCGCCAAGGCGATCGCATGCGGCGCGGACGCGGCCATGATCGGCACGCCGCTCGCCCGCGCCACCGACGCGCCGGGGCAGGGCTGGCACTGGGGCAACGAGGCCGTGCACGCGGACCTTCCTCGCGGCGGGCGCGTCAACCTGGGCACGGTCGGCACGATGCAGGAGGTGCTGTTCGGGCCGTCGACGGTCGCGGACGGTTCCATGAACATCGCCGGCGGTCTGCGACACGCGATGAGCGCCACCGGCTACAAGGACCTGAAGGAAATGCAGCGCGTCGAGGTCGTCGTCAGCCCGGTCTGACGGCCGGTCTGACGGCCGGTCTGACGGCCTGTCCCACGGCCTGTCCCACGGTCGGCGCAAGGCTGGCCGCGAGCCGCAGGTAAGAGCACACTGGCGGGATGGATCTGCTGTCCGCCGGTTGGCGCCGCACAGGCGCGCTGGCGTTCGGGGCGGCCGTGCCGAGCGTTCTCCTCGGCAGCATCCTCGTCATCGGGCACGCCAGTGCGAACACCCGCGGCGGTGACGACGTGCTGCCGCCGACGCCGACCCTGTCGACGTCCCCCATCGTCGTCACGCAGCAGACCGGGCCGCCGACCGTCAGCGACTTTCAGACCGATTCGACGAGTGGCTATCTGAACGGGTTGCCGTCCAACGACCTGTTCGATTGCCAGCCGGTGTTGCAAACTCCGAAGCCCGGCGCCAAGGCTGTGCTGGTCAGACCCGCCAAGTGCAAGTCCCGGCCGACCGGCAAGTAGGGCTCGTTTGTCAGTGGGCGGCGAGCCACTGCTCGAAGGCAAGAGCGGCCATCGGCCTCGCGAAGTAGTAGCCCTGGGCGAGGCGCACCCCGCAGGAGCGCAGGGCGGCCACCGACTCCTCGTTCTCCACGCCCTCGGCGACGACGTCGAGACCCAACGCCTTCCCCAGGTCGGCGACGGATCGCACGATCGCCCGGTCCCGCTCGGTCCGCGTCACGTCCTTCACGAAGTCCCGGTCGATTTTCAGCTGCGCGACCGGCAGGTTCTTGAGGTAGGCCAGCGACGAATAGCCCGTCCCGAAATCGTCGACAGCGCAGGCCACCCCGGCGGCCGCAAGCCTGATCACCGCGTTGCGCGCACGCTCGTCGGCTAGCGACGACTCCGTGATCTCCGCCGTGAGTCGTTCGGGGGCGGCCATGAGCCGGGTCAGCAGCGGGTCGGTCGCAACCTCGCGCGTGAGGACGTCGACGCTGAGGTTGACCGCGATGCGGGCGGTGAATCCCGACGCGTGCCACAGGGCCGACTGACGCAGCGCCTCTCCGACGACCCATGCGGTCAGCGGCACGATCAATCCGGTCTGCTCGGCGAGCGGGATGAACGACAGCGGCGGGATCAGGCCGTTGACCGGGTGTTGCCAGCGGACGAGGGCCTCGATCGATGACACCGCCCCCGTCTCGAGGTCGACGATGGGCTGGTAGTGAAGCTCCAACTCGTTGTCGAGGATGCCGCGCCGGAGTTCCGCGATGGTGTTGAGGCGATCAGCGCGCGCCGCGTCGAGATCGTTGTCGTAGATCGCCCAGCCGAGGCCCTGCGCCTTCGCCCGGTACATCGCGACGTCCGCGCGCCGCAACAACGTCGACGCGTCCGTCCCGTGCGTCGGGGCCATGACGACGCCAACACTCGTCGACAGGGGCACGTCGAGCTCCGGCAGCGAGAACGGGATGGCGATCGCCGACACGATGCGTTGAGCGAGCGCCCCCGCCTCTTCGTTCGAGGTGAGTTCGTCGACGAGCACCGCGAACTCGTCACCGCCCAAGCGGGCAACAGTATTTCCCGCGTTCATCAAAGCGCTCAGGCGGTCGGAAACCTGCTGCAACACGATGTCGCCCGTCGCGTGGCCGAGCGAGTCGTTGACGTCCTTGAAGCCGTCGAGGTCGAGGAGCAGGAGCGTCGCGCCGGCGCCCGCCACGGTGAGGCGCGCGAGCGACGCGT
>JAVEEB010000391.1 GCA_030840665.1 Frankiaceae bacterium
GGTCGCCTGACCCCCGGCGGTTAGACAGTCGGCGCGTCGTCGTCGTCGTCGTCGGCTGGCTCGGCGGTGGCCTTGGGTGTCGGGGGAGCGTTTAGTGCGGCTGTGAGCGGCCCCGCGGTCAGCGCGACCTGCCACGCGCGCGCCCCGGCGGAGCTCAAGGCCTCGCTGACGGAGTCCACATCCACGACCGCCGGCGGCTGCCACGCGAGGCGGCGCACGGCATCCGGAGAGATCAGGTTTTCCGCGGGCAATCGGTGCTCCTCCGCCAGGGCTAGGACGGCGGCGCGAGCCCGTTCCAGGCGTCCCGCGGCGATCGGGTCGCGATCGGCCCAACGGTGCGGGGGAGGCGGCCCGTCCGTCTCGACCCGCAGGACCGGCAGGTCCTCGTCCGGGACCGCGGCGGCGGCGGCCACGGCGGCCATCCAGCGTTGGACGTGTGAGCGCGCCGTGCGGTTACCCGCGCCCGGCAGCCTGGTGAAGGCCGCCGCGTCGGCCGGCTGCTTCATCGCGGCCGCGACAATCGCCATGTCCGGCAGCACCCGGCCGGGCGCCAGGTCCATCTCGCGTGCGACCGCGTCGCGCGCCAGCCAGAGCTCCCGGACCGTCACGAGCTGGCGACGCCCGCGCACCTGGTGCATGCCGGAGGTGCGTCGCCACGGCTCGCCGGGCCGCACGGCGAGGGGGTCTCCCGCTACGAGGGCCGCGAACTCCTCGGCCGCCCAGTCCCGCTTGCCCTGCGCCCGCAACTCGGCATCGAGTGCATCGCGGAGCCGTACCAGAAGCTCGACGTCGAGGGCGGCGTACAGCAGCCACTCGGCCGGCAACGGCCGCCGCGACCAGTCCGCCGCCGAGTGTGCCTTCTCCAGCGAGACCCCGAGCAGGACTTCGACCATGCTGCCGAGCCCCACCCGGGCGAACCCCGCGATGCGGCCGGCCAGCTCGGTGTCGAAGAGGGTGCGGGGTCGCATGCCGATCTCGGCGAGGCAGGGGAGGTCCTGCGAGGCGGCGTGCAGGATCCACTCCGCGTCGGCCAGCGCCTCGCCCAGGTGCGTCAGGTCGCCGAAGGGGATGGGGTCGATGAGGAAGGTGCCCGACCCGTCGCGCGCCAGCTGGATCAGGAACGCCCGCTGGCCGTAGCGATAGCCGGACGCCCGTTCGGTGTCGACGGCAATCGGCCCGGTGCCGGCCCGCAGCGCTTCGATGGCGGCGTCGAGCTCGGCGGGTTCGGTGATGACGGGCGGGACGCCGCCGGACGGTGCGAGCAAAGGCACTGGGGGTGTTGCCTCGTCGCCATCCACGCCCGCCACCGTACGGGACGCGGTCACCGCGCCGCGCTAGGCGCGCTGCACGGGGCGCCCTCGACCGCCCGCTATGTGCCATTGAGCTGCGGATCGCTGTGGCGCTGCCGTATGTTGCTGCCGTGCCGACCGCCGCCGCCCGATGAGGTGACCATGAGCCGAGACGCCGGAACGGATTCCGGGCCGCCGACGGCGGTCTCCGTGGCGCTGTCCGTGCTCGATCTCAGTCCATGTGAAAGCGAATTGCTGGCGCGGGCGCAAATTTCGGGCTCAGCAGCGACGACGCCATCGCAGACCAGTGAATGGTCCCGGACGGAGCTGTCGGACGCGGCCGACAGCCTGCAACACGTCGGGCTTCTTGACCGAGGCGATTCCCCGTCCTCTGTCGTTCTGGGGGCGGACGTGGAACTGGCGACCACCGGTAAGGCCATTCGCGACGGGATTGCCCCGTATTCCGCGGAACGTCGTGAGCAGCTACACGGGGCGATCATGCGCCGCGTGGTTGGTGATCCAGTTCGGTTCGGTGCATCTGGCGACCTGGAACGAGAATTCCTCGATGTGATTCAGGGACACCGGGTATTTCTCAACTCGTATCCCGCGCGAGTTTTTGAATGGCCGAGGGAGGAAGGCGATCGAGCACTCGGTGCGATCAATGAGACGCCGGAAATCAGCGTGCAGGACGTGGTGTCATCGGGCCGCTTACGCGTGGGGGCCGAGATTGCCTTTTTCAGGGCTGTCGACCGCTTTCCGAACTGCTCGGTCGGAGTCGCGGACGACGTGCCTTTGCGGTTGACGCTTTTGGACGACGGGGCCGCTGTGATTCCCCTTGACCCGCACGCGCCGCCAAGGGCTGGTGGATGGGTCATACGTGATCCAGAGGCGGTTGCGCAGGTCGCCCTTCAGCTTGCGATGCTGCTCGCCGAGTCGAAACCGCTAGCGGTAGCAGGCCGGGCCCCGATTGAGCTTGCACCCAGAGAGGCGCTCATCGTGCGACTCCTGAGCGCGGGACTGACCGATGAGGCCATCGGCCGGCGGCTGAAGATCGCGGACCGCACCGTGCGCCGGATCGTCGCGCACCTGCTCGCAAAGCTAGGTGTCGACAGCCGCTTTGAGCTCGCAGTCGAGTGCGCGCGCCGCAACCTCGTCTGACGCGGAGCCGGCGGACAACTGGCCGGTTCCGGACATCGGTTTTCCTTGTTGACGGGCCCGTGAGTCCGGGATTCTGCAGATGCGCCGCTGCGATGGCGCCGTGCGTCGGGCGGAGCAGCTCGTCGTGGAGTCAAGTTGACTGGTCACCGTGTCTCCCCGACCGGTGACGACCACGACGGCGGCCCGCCGGGGGGAGCGCTCGGAAAGATGACCGATGCGAGGGACGTCGGTCACGGTCGGTGTGCGGTGCCGGGTGGGCAGCGGTCACGACCCAACGAGGGAGGGGCCCGTCCAAGCGGACGGGCCCCTCCCTGACGTTGTACGACGAACTAGCGGATGACACCTGCGCGCATGGCCAGGGCCACCATCTCGGCGCGGTCGCCCGTGCCGAGCTTGCGGGCGATACGGGCGAGGTGGCTCTTCACGGTCAGCGCGGACAGGCCGAGCTGGTCGCCGATCTGCTTGTTGGACTGGCCTTCGGCGACGAGCTTGAGGACCTCGAGCTCGCGGCCGGACAAGTCACTCACGCCGTCCCCGGCGGGGGTGCCGCGGAGGCCGACGGCGAGGAGGGACGCCACGGACGGGTCGGCGTACACACCGCCATCCAGCACGCGACGCACGCCGTCAGCGACCACCAGGGGTGATGCCGACTTCAAGAGATAGCCCTGTGCGCCGGCCACGAAGGCGGCGCGCACAGAGTAGGGGTCGTCGGCGGCGGAGAGCACGACCAGTCGCGGCCAGCCGGCAGCCCGGAGGTCGCTCAGCAGGTCGAGACCCGAACCGTCCGGCAGACCGAGGTCCAGCACGCACAGGTCAAGGACACCGGCCGAGTGCGCACGCGCCCTCGCCTCGGCGATGCTCGCCGCTTCCACGACTTCCCGCGCACCCATAGCCGTCAGGCGACTGACCATGGACTCGCGCACCAACGGATGGTCGTCGACCACCATCGCTGAGAAGCCAGGAGCCACGTTCGCCCCTGCCTGCGCTCCAGCCCGCTCCACTAGCGCTGTCACCCGTTCCTCCTACCGCTGGTGACCGGGACTCGCCCGTGCCACGCCTGCCAAACAAGCCGTTCCGAGCCCGCTGCACTCCACCGGATGGCGGAGTTGCTGTTGATGCGGGCATCGGCTAGCAGCCCGTCGGGCTGTAGCAGTTATCGGCCAGCGGTTGCTCCGTCTGGAGCTACCCACTTGTCTACCGCATCGTGCGTTGCGAGAGGTGTCGAAGCGGCCAGGTATTTGCTGGTTGGTCCATTGGGGTGGATTCGGCCCAGAACGCGAAAGGTGAGGGTAGTCGCGTGCCGAAGGACGAGAAGACCACTCGTCCCGTCTGGGAGGCACCAGCGTGCGAACTTCACTGCTACGGCTATCGGCGTTGATCGGCGTGCCAGTAATGGCAGGCGCCGTCACGTTGACGAGCGCGGGCTCCGCCTTCGCAGCCGGCAATTCCGAGCGGGCGATCGTGGTCCTCTCGGGCGCACCCGTGACCGCTCCGGGAGTGCACGTCGTCTCGCACCTGGATGCGATGCACCTCGAGCTTGTGGACGCCTCCCCGTACGCCTTGCGCGTTCTGGCCGGCACGCCAGGCGTTGTCGGCATCACCCGGGACACGCCTGTCCGGTTCATGGGAAAGGACGCCGGCGGCTCGAGCAACAGCTCGTCGGACGGCTCCAACGCCTCCAGTACTAGCAGCCAGGCTGACCTG
>JAVEEB010000459.1 GCA_030840665.1 Frankiaceae bacterium
GTCAGCACGAGGTGGACGAACTCGGCGATCACGTTGCGCCGGTCCGTGTGGCCGTAGCCGAAGGTGACGATCGTGATGTGGACGAGCAGCAGGTCGAATCCCGTGAAGCCGGCGATGCGGTGCCACCGGGCGAGGCGGTCCTGACCCACCACGGCCTCGAGCCACGGGATGCGGGCCATCGCGAGCACCTGCAGCAGCATGAGGTCCGCGGCGAGCAGGCCGGCGAGCCGGCCGCCTGACGTGAGCGGGTCGGTCCGGAGATCCTGCACGCCCGAGTTGTGGGCCCACAGAGCCACCACGACCACGAGGCTGGCGAGCGCGGCCACGAAAAAGGCGTCCGACCACCAGCGCCGCGGTGGGCGCCAAGCGGTCACGGGCCGCTGGACGGTCTGGGTCACTGTCACAAGGCGAGTCTCGGCTGTCTAGCTGGGAGATTCCTGAACAGCCGCCGAGAATTGGTCGAACGTGACGCCTCAGGCCTGCGTAGGGTGTCGTCGGGCGCGAAGCGTGGCCGACTATTGGGGGGGAGCGATGGCACACCTGGACGTCGCAGGTCTGGAGTACGGCCTGCCGGACGGCCGGCTCCTCTTCCGCGACGTGTCGTTCCGCGTTGCCGACGGTGCCCGGGTCGCCCTGGTCGGCGCGAACGGCAGCGGCAAGTCGACGATCCTGCGCATGGTCACGGACGAGGTGGCCGCGCACGCAGGGGCGATCTCCCGCAGTGGCCGTGTCGGCTACATGCGGCAGTTCATCGGGGACGCCTCGGCGCCGACGACCGTTCGCCAACTGTTGCTGGGTGCGGCGCCCGAGCCGGTCCGCCGCGCCGCGGAGGTCGTGTCGACCGAAGAAGCGCGCATGCACGCCGTCGGCGACGAGCAGTCACAGCTGCGGTACGCGAACGCGCTCGTGGCGTACACGGACGTCGGCGGCTACGACATGGAACACGTCTGGGAGCTGTGCACCCAGCAGGCGTTCGGTTTGTCGTACGACGAATGTGCGCTGCGCCCGATCACGACGTTCTCCGGCGGGGAACAGAAGCGCCTCGTCCTCGAGGCCCTGCTGCGCGGTCCTTTCGACGTCCTCCTACTGGACGAGCCGGACAACTTCCTTGACGTACCAGGAAAACGGTGGCTCGAAGACAGCCTGATCTCCTCCGGCAAGACGTCCCTGTTCGTCTCGCACGACCGCGAGTTGCTCGCCCGCGTCGCGACGCGCATCGTGACGATCGAAGGGCGCAGTGCCTGGACGCACCCGGCGAGCTTCGCGACGTACGCGGAGGGCCGCGCCGCGCGTCTCGACCGCCTCGACGGCGAACACAAGCGGTGGGACGACGAGCACGCGCGGCTCAAGCAACTCGTCCTCACGCTGCGCCAGCAGGCGGCGATCTCGCCGGACATGGCGAGCCGGTACCGGGCGATGCAGACGCGCCTGGCGAAGTTCGAGGAGTCGGAGCGCCCTGCGGAACGGCCGCGCGACCAGAAGATCCTCATGAAGATCCCCGGTGGGCGGACTGCGGTCCGGGCCGTGCGGATGGACGACCTGGAGCTGCAGGACCTCACGTACCCCTTCTCCATGGAGATCTTCTACGGCGACCGCGTGGCCGTCATCGGCGCGAACGGCACCGGCAAGTCGCACCTCCTGCGCTTGCTGGCCGGCTTCGACGTGGCGCACGAGGGCCGATTCTCGTTGGGCTCGCGTGTTGTCGCCGGCTGGTTCAGCCAGCTGCACGACGACCCGGTGCTGCGCGGCAAGACGCTCATCGAGGCGCTGTGGGCGGACGGTCGCGAGCGCGGCCGGGCGATGAGCCTGCTGTCGCGGTATGAGCTCAACGAGCAGGGCGATCAGCTGTTCGACACGCTCTCCGGTGGCCAGCAGGCCCGGTTCCAGGTCGCTCGGCTGGAGGCCAGCGGCGCCACGCTGTTGCTGCTCGACGAGCCGACGGACAACCTCGACCTGGCCAGCGCCGAGGCCCTGGAAGCGGCCCTCGCAGGCTTCGACGGCACGGTGATCGCGGTGACGCACGACCGGTGGTTCGCCCGCGGCTTCTCGCGCTTCCTGGCGTTCGGCCGCGACGGCGAGGTCACCGAGGCCGACGTCCCCGACTGGGGGATCGACGAACGCTGAGGCGGTCGAACATCCGGCCGGGGGGTACGTCGCGACGCGACATGCAAACCTTCCTTCCGTACGCCGACTTCGGGGCCAGCGCTCGCGTCCTCGACGACAGGCGCCTCGGGAAGCAGCGGGTGGAGACGCTCCAGATCCTGCGCGCCCTGACCTATGTGACGTACGGCTGGAAGCACCACCCGGCGGTGAAGATGTGGCGCGGCTACGAGGAGGGCCTGGCGGCGTACGGGCTGGCGATGGTCGGCGAATGGCTCGCACGCGGGCGCCCCGACACCTGCGCCGCCACGATCGCGGTGGATCTCGGGCTCGCGGGCCTGCCGACGACGCCGCGCACGCAATCGGAACTCGCCGCGGCGGGGGATTTGCCGCCCTGGCTCGGCGACCCCGCCTTCCACGAAAGCCACCGAGCGTCGTTGCTGCGCAAGGATCCGGTGTTCTACGCGGTGCCGTTCGCCGGCGTCGACCCGGACCTCCCTTACGTCTGGCCCGTCTGAGCGTGGTCGATGCCCAGCCGGACCCTGAGCGCCGTGGCTTCGACGGTCACCAGCGGTGGTCCCGCACCCGCCGCGGCGAGCAGGGCCCGGGCCTCGTCGCGTGCGCCTTGCTGCCAGCGGACCGACGCGATGCCGAGGCTTGCGAGGCCGGCGAACAGCGGCACGGGCCGCCCGTCGATGGCCGCTGTCGTGAAGGCCGCCTCCGCGCCGACGAGATCGCCTGCCGCGTCCCGCGCCATTCCCAGGTTGCGCCAGGCGAGCGCCGACCAGCCGCGGTGACCGAGCGAGTCGGCGATCGAGCAGGCCGCCGCCCCTTCCTGCAGCGCTTCGTCGACGCGGCCCAGCGCCGTGAGCGCGTAGCACCGCATCATGCGGGCGAAGCATTCGCCGTCTCGGTTTCCGAGCGCCACTGCGAGCTCGATCGCAGCGTCGGTATCGACGAGGCCCTCATCGGCCCGGGACGCGATGGCGAGGGCGTGGCCGCGGGTGGCGCGCGGCATCATCGCCCGCGTCAGGTCGCCGACGTCCGTGAGCAGCCGGGCGGCGCGATCGAAGGCGTCGATCGCCTCGTCGAGCCGGCCTTCGAGGAACACGGTCATCGCCCGGTCGTCGACCACCTCGGCCATCCCACGCGTGTCGCCGACCTGTCGGTAGATGGCGAGCGCTTCGGCCGAGAGCTGTTCGGCGCGCGGGAAATCGCCGAGGTTCGCCTCGCACATCGCGGTCAGGGCCAGCGCCGGCGCCCGCGCGGTCGCGACATCGCCGGCCGCGGCGAGTGCCATGGCGAGCAGTTCCGCCGCGTATCGCAGGTCATCCGAACCGAAATGCAGCAACGCCTGGCGGACGAGGAGATGGGCCCGTGCGGGCGCCTCGGTCGTCAGTGAGAGGGCCTCGCGGAGGTCGGCTCGGCCGCCGGCGATGTCGCCGGTCACTGCGCGGGCGTTGCCGCGAACCGTTAGGAGCTCTGCCTTGACGGGGGCCGCCGGTTCGGCGCCCAGACCCGCCGACGCGAGCCGGTCAGCCTCAGCCGAGGCGGCACGCCGGGCACGGTCCTGGGCCGCCTCGAGGTAGGCCACGGCGGCGGCGGGGTCGTGAGCCTGCGCCAGGTGTGCCGCGCGGTCGGCGGGATCGGCGGCCGTGCGCGCCACCGCCGCGTGGGCGGCCTCCCGATCCGGGCCGGGGAGGGCGTCGCGCACCGCCTCACCCACGAGGTCGTGCGCGGGCTCCCAGCCGCGGCCGCCGTGGCGAGCCAGGCCGATCTCCGCGAGAGCCTGCAGGTCGACGGCCAGTTGGTCGGCGGGCCGGCCGAGAGGGGCCGCCAGGCCCGCCGCAGGCATGGGGCGCTCCAGCACGGCAAGGACCGCCATCAGTTGCAACTGCGCTGCGGGCAATTGCGCCAGCCGGCTGTCGATGCGCCGGCGACGCCCGCTCAGCGCCTCCGCCCTGGCTTCGGCCAGCGCCGCACGGGTGGCGGGCAGGCACCGGCCGTCGCTCCGGCGGACGATGGCCCCTCTGTCCTCGAGTGAGCGGAGGACGTCGAGGACCTCGAGGGGCGTGCCGTCCGTCGCCGTGAGCAGCACGTCCCGCAGCTCCCCGTCGACGATGCACTCCCAGTCGTCAGCCGGCAGCGCGCCGATGGGCACGGCCACCGACGTCTCCCGCAGCCGGTCGAGCAGGAGCATCGCCGACGGGTTCGCGTCCGGGTCGACAGTCCGGGCAGCGAGTACGACGGGCACCGCCGGCCGTCGTGCCAACCAGCCCCCGATCGCCTCGACACTGCTGTCGTCCGCCCATTGCCAGTCGTCGACGGTGACGGCGAAATCGGGGGGCAGCGCGTCCAGTACGTCACCGACGGCGCCGCACAGCAGCGCGCGTCGGGCCCGGTCATCCATGACGCTGGGGGCCACCGCCCGCAGCTCAGCCACCCGGGGGACCAGGTCGGCGAGGGCCGGCAGCGCCCGGCTGGACACGGCGTCGGCGGCGGCGGGGTGTCGGCTCACCGCGGCGGTCATGAGGTGCCGCACGACGCCCCAGTCTGCGTCGCGCTCGGCGAGCCGGGCGCGGGCCGTCACGACTTCGCGGGCCGTTAGCCGCGCCGCCTCGGCGAGCAGCCGGGACTTGCCCGCCCCCGGCGCGCCCAGCACGACGGCGATGCGGTGCTCCCGGGCGGCCGTCACGATCGTGGCCAGCGCGTCCCCGCGTCCGACGAACGGGACGTCGTCGCGTGAGGGCGGTCCC